>JBMOEQ010000072.1:0-12979 GCA_049314655.1 Ferruginibacter sp.
AAAAACAAAACACCAGTACTTGATAAAGAAAAAGCCTATAGAGAGTATTTAGATTTGTACACCAAGTTTAAGCTAAAAGTAAAAGCTGCTCGCGAACTTAGGCTAGATACTTTACCGCAATTACAATACGATTTACAAAGTTTTCGCAGTCAGGTTGAAGAGGGCTATTTGAATGATGAAAAGCGTGTAAACGATTTGGTAGATGAAGCTTTAGAAAGAAGCCGGAAAGATATTCATGTATTACATTATTCAGTTGCCATTAATGCAAAAATGAGTAAAGCCGATAGCATTAAAGCGGTAGGCGCCATCAATGAAGTTATTGCGCTTTTGAATAAAGCAGGCAATACCAATATTGATATTGTAGATATAGAAGAAAAAGTAACTAAAAAGTTTACAACAGTTAAAGGAGATGATATTGGTTTTATTACAACATTATCGGTGAGTTACGATATTGAAAATATTTTATATACACTTCCTGTTGGTGGTGTAAGTAAACCCTTCCGCACCAAATCGGCATTACATGTATTTAAAAATTTAGGAGAAAGGCCATCGCCCGGAAAGTGGAAAGTTGCCCAAATTTTAGTTACCCTTCCACCCAATGCCTCTAATGAAACCGTACAATCATTAGAAAAAAAGGCCGATTCTATTTATCATCTTTTACTTAACGGAGAAAGTTTTGCTGAGCTAGCCAAAAAATACAGCGACGATAAGTTAACCTTCATGACCGGAGGCGAAATGCCCGAATTTGGAACCGGTAAATTTGATATGGCTTTTGAAAATAAAGTTTTTGAATTGAAAAAAGATGGAGACATTTCTAAGCCTATTTTCACCGGTTATGGATTTCATATTGTAAAACGTTTGCAACAAAAACCTATTCCAACCGACAAGTCGGATGAAGCCTTCCTGTTTCAATTGCGCCAACAAATCAATCAAGATAGCAGAATCAATACGGCAAAAACCCTTTTCTTGAAAGAAGTTAAAGTAAAAACAGGGTTTAAAAGAAACGCTTCTGTAAAAGATACCGAACTGTTTAAATATGCCGATAGCGTAGTGGTAAATGGCGAAATTGGAAAGCAACCATTTAACAATAAAACCATTTTTTCTTTTACTAAACTTGCGGTGAAAGGATCGGATTGGTTGCATTTTGTAAAAGATTATAAGTTGAATACCGATGTATATAAAGGTGAAAGCAATGAGGCGTTGTTAGAGAAGTATATTTCTACAACCGCTATGGAATATTACCGTAATCATTTAGAATTATACAATGCCGACTTTGGATACCAAATGCAAGAATTCAAAGAGGGTAATATGTTGTTTGAAATTATGGATCGTAATGTGTGGACAAAAGCGTCCAACGACAGCGTAGGCTTAAAGCAATATTACGATAAACATAAAACCAAATACACATGGGGCGAAAGCGCTGCCGTTTTGTTATTTAATTGCAATAGCGAAAAAACAGCGCTGGATGCTACACGCATGTTAAACGAAGGAAAATCTTGGCAACAAATTGCTGAAGAAAGTGAAGGAAGAATTCAATCCGATTCAGGTAGATATGAAATAACTCAATTACAAATTCCTGCAGGTAAAACCTTAGCAGAAGGTGTAATTACTGCGCCTTTAGTAAACACGCCCGATAATACAGCCAGCTTCTTAAAAGTGATAAAACTGTATCCTGCCAATCAACAACGCAGTTATGAAGAGGCGCGTGGATTAGTTATTAATGAATATCAAAATTATTTAGAAGAACAGTGGATTGAGGTGTTAAAGAAAAAGTATCCGATAAAAATAAATGAAGCCGAGTTTAAAAAACTCCTTCTAGAAAAATAGCATTAAAAAAGGTATATAAGTAGATGAAACATCGCTTATATACCTTTTGATTTATGTTACTATAAATTACAAAATCTACAGTTTCCTACTTTTTATAAAGTTGCTTTAACCACATTATAAATTACTTTAGGTTTTCCTAAAGTGTAATAATGTAATACCGGCACGCCAAACTTTTTCAATTCTTTGGATTGATGAATTAACCATTCGGTTCCAATTCTTTCTACTTCCTCATCAGACTTGGCTTTTAAAATTGCACTCGACAATTCGGTAGGAATATCTACATGAAAAATTTTAGGTAAGATAGTAAGTTGTTTTTTATTGGTGATGGGCTTCAATCCCGGGATAATGGGAATATCTATACCAATAGCGCGACAATCTTTTACAAACTGATAAAATTTATTGTTGTCGAAAAACATTTGCGTCATAATATAATCGGCACCTGCATCTACTTTATCTTTTAAGTATTGCATATCGGTTTCTAAATTGGGCGCTTCAAAATGTTTTTCGGGATAGCCTGCAACACCAATACAGAAATCGGCTTTTCCGCCATTCTTAATATCTTCTTCTAAATAGATACCGTTTTTTAAATTTACTACTTGGCGTAATAAATCTACCGCATAAGCATTTCCGTTTGATTCGGGTTCAAAATTGGCTTCGTTTTTTGCTGCATCACCCCTTAATGCCAATACATTATTGATGCCTAAGAAATTTAAATCTATCAATGCATCTTCTGTTTCTCTTTTGCTAAACCCACCACAAATTAAATGGGGCACCGTATCTACATTGTAGTGATTTTTTAAAGCCGCACAGATGGCTACCGTTCCGGGGCGTTTACGTACTTCTACTTTTTCAAATGTTCCATCGGCTTTCTTTTTAAACATGGTTTCGCTACGGTGGTAGGTAACGTTAATGAAAGCCGGTTTAAATTCCATTAATGGATCTAAATGGCTATAAATAGAATCTATGGTTTTACCCTTTAGTGGCGGTAATATCTCAAAAGAAACGAGGGTATCTTTTGCTTGTTCAATGTGTTCTGTTACTTTCATATCTATATTAAAGGTGCAAAGATAACAGGTAAACCTATAAAAACCTGTCATTGTGAAACGGTCTCTTGTTTATATAACAATCCAAAGAATCAATGCAGGCTTATTTCAATCTCATATAAACAGCTTCATTAAGAAGATTTTACTGTTTTTCATTCAACAACTTACTTAAAAACTCGGGGGTAACACCAATATAAGCCGCAATTTGTTTTTGTGGTAAGCAGTTAATCATAGATGGATATTGCTTACAAAAAAGTTCGTAGCGTTGTTTGGCTGTTAAACTCAGTCCGTTAATTAACCGTTGACGAATGGCTACCAAAGAGTTTTCAGTGAGTATTCTAAAAAAGCGTTCAAACTTAGGAATATCTACATACAATTGCTCTTGATCGTTTTTACTTAATAACAATACGGTACTGTCTTCCAGTGCATCGATGTATAGTTGTCCGGGTTGTTGCGCTACCAAACTATACATATCTGCAATCCACCATCCTGGAGGTGCAAATTGAAGAATATGCTCAAATCCATTTTCATCTATAGTATACCCTCTAAGTACGCCGCTGGTAACAAATGCAGTATGTTTACTTACTTCCCCTTCTTGAATTAAGAAGCTTCTTTTTTTTAACTTTCTTGGCGTTAATAAACTTAATACATGTTGTTGCTCCTCGGTAGTGAGTTGAATATGACGTTCAAAGTTTTCGAGAATTAACGGTTGGTTCATGTGCACAAATATTGAAGCATGAAAAATCTACAGCAAATTAAGGCAATGTAGGGTTATAGGTTATAACAATGAAAATTGACGGGCATGGTGGGTTACATGTTTATAATGCAACAAAATCCAATCCTTAAAATCGAGCGCACCAAAAACCGGGTGCACGGTTGTTATCTCTGTATTGGTTGTAAACAATTTAAAAAATGCTTGTATTTGTTGATCTAAGGCATTAAGTGCAGCAGCATAAGTTGGCCATTCGGTAGGCATGGGTTCTTCGGGTAGCATGGGTGCCGAAGTATTTTCTTTAAAAGGTTTTTCACTGCGCAAGAAATCTATAAAACGCGGCAATTGTTCAGCAGGGGTAACCAATTCCATTATTTTACTGCCATTAGAAACGGCAAAAAATTGCGCAATATGTTCTACCGTTTGATGGGCATTCATTTTACCCCATTTACCTGTTTCATTTCCGGTTAATGTAGCAAATAAGGGCAGCAGTTGAACTTCTATAAAATGTGCTTTTTCGGTATGCATACTGTACTATTACTTTGAAAATAAAAAAGCAAGCTATAGTGCCTGCTTTATTAAATATTGTTAAATATATACGCTATAATCTTGCATCAATTTCTTTAGAGAGCGATTCAAAAATACTATCGATACTACCTTCGCCTTCAACCATAACTACTTTATCGAAATTTTTATAATAATCGGCAACTGCAGTTGTTTTGGCATGATACTCGGTAATTCTTGCACGTATGATGCTTTCGTTGGTATCATCACTTCTTCCGCTGGTTTCGCCGCGTTTAATTAAACGGGTTACCAATTCTTCTTCTCCTACTGTAAGGGCAAGCATTACGGTAATGGAAGTTTTTTTAAGATCGAGCAATTTGTCTAAAGCTTCTGCTTGTGCTGCTGTACGAGGAAAGCCATCAAATAAAAATCCAGCAACATCGGGGTTGGCATCAAGTGCAGAACTAATCATTCCAATCACCACTTCATCAGGAACCAATTGGCCTTTGTCCATGATTTTTTTGGCTTCTAATCCCAATGGGGTTTGTTGTGCAATTTCCGATCGAAGTAAATCGCCGGTACTCAGGTGTTTTAAACCATATTTTGCAATTAATTTTTCACTCTGCGTGCCTTTTCCACTACCGGGAGGACCAAAAAGTATTAAGTTGAACATATGTAAGGAGAGATGAGGTGTAATAACAAATATAATATAGAGAAATTAAATTTCCTTTAACAAATTAAAGAATCTGTTGAAAATCTTTTATTTATGTTAAATCATAGATATATGAAACCAAAACTAAATAGGTTTGTTGTATTATGATGACACTTAAAACCCCAATTTTATATGCAGTGCTGTTGATTTTTACGGCATGCAATAGCAATTCACAATCTATTTCAAGTAAAACCAACATGAATTCAAAGCAAACACCCAATCCGGTTTACAACACAAAAGATACCAACAAGGTAGAAATCAGTAATGACGAATGGCGCAAAATATTGCCCAAAGAAGTGTATGAAATTTCTCGCGAAAAAGGCACAGAACGTGCATTTACCGGAAAATTTTGGGAGCATAAAGAAGTGGGTACTTATTATTGTGCAGCTTGTGGCAATCCGTTGTTCAATAGCAATGGGAAATTTGAAAGCAGTTGTGGTTGGCCAAGTTTTTTTGAACCCATTACCAAAGGCAGCATTATTTATGCACCTGATAACAGTTACGGTATGCAACGTACCGAAGTAATGTGCGGTAAGTGTAAGGGGCATTTAGGACATGTATTTGAAGATGGCCCACCGCCAACCGGATTACGTTATTGTATCAATTCGGTGATCCTCGATTTTCAAAAAGCAAAAGATGCGGAAGCAAATTATAAGGAAAACAAATAAGCAATACTTTGGTTAAGTAGTTTAGTTGAATTGTAGTTAAAAATTTGAGGAACTATAGTTGAACGATTGTATAACCTTATAAACCCAAGATACTTTATAAACTATTTTTTAGGTTACGCAATACCCAAATACTTATTACCTTCATCACTCATAATCTAAAAACGATGAAAGCAATATTTGCGCTAGCCATTTTATGCAGTGTGAGCATTAGCCATACCGCTGCCCAAACACCATTTAAAGAACCGCCGGCATGGAGTAAAAATGCCATTTGGTATCAAATTTTTGTAGAACGGTTTAATAATGGCGATCCTAAAAATGATCCCACTCCCGAAAATATTCGTATCCCCGGTTTAATGGAACCGCCCGCCGATTGGACAACAACGCCTTGGACTAAAGATTGGTACAGTTTACAACCATGGGAAGTAAACATGAAACAAAAATTCAATGAAACCATTTCTTATAGAAGATATGGCGGCGATCTTCAAGGCATTATTAATAAACTAGATTATTTACAACAGTTAGGTGTAAACGCTATTTTCATTAATCCAATTAATGATGCACCTTCCTTACATAAATACGATGCCCGTAACTATCATCATATTGATGTTAATATTGGTCCCGATCCGGTAGGCGATAATGCCATCATTGCAACAGAAGATCCATCAGATCCGGTTACATGGAAGTGGACATCGGCCGACAAGTTGTTTTTGAAATTGGTTGCCGAACTCCACAAAAGAAATATGCGCATCATTATGGATTATTCTTGGAACCATACCGGAACCAATTTTTGGGCATGGAAAGATGTGGTAAAAAATCAACAAAAATCGGTGTACAAAGATTTTTATGCAATAGATGCATTCGACAATCCGGAAACATTAGAAAACGAATTTAAATATACCGGTTGGGCTGGTGTACCCAGTTTACCCGAATTAAAAAAAGTAAATGTAACCACCGAAAGGGTTTCCGGAAAACCTTACGAAGGCACTATTAATGCTAAAGCAACATCGCATATTTATGATGTTACTCGCCGTTGGATGAAACCTAATGGAGATGTAAAAGCCGGTGTAGATGGATTTAGGTTAGATGTGGCCGATCAAATAGGCATGGGCTTTTGGCGCAGTTATAGAGGGTTGGTAAGAAGTATTAATCCGGATGCTTATTTAATAGGCGAAATTTGGTGGGAGCAATGGCCCGATAAACTGATGGATCCTACACCTTATACACAAGGCGATATTTTTGATGCGGTGATGTTTTATCAAGTGTATAAACCCGCTCGGTATTTCTTTGCAAAAAACAATACCGGTATTGATGCGGCAACCTTTAAAGATCAAATTAATGCCGAATGGAATCGTTTGCGCAAAAACAATTTGTATGCTATGATGAATGTTTCTTCTTCGCATGATGCACCACGTTTGCTCACTGATTTTTACAATCCCAATAAATATAAGTTTGGAGCTAACCCCAACGAAGACCCGAATTATAAAACCGGAAAGCCCGATGAAGAAACCTATCAACGCTTAAGATTGTATTTGTTATTTCAATATACCAGTATTGGTGCACCACAAATTTGGAATGGCGAAGAAATGGGAATGTGGGGTGCCGATGATCCGCATCCAAGAAAACCGCTTTGGTGGAAAGAATTAACATTTGAAAAAGAAACCAGAAATAACTTTCAACCCGGCAAATCCGAATACGATGAAGTAAGGTTTAATACCACACAATTTAATTGGTATCAAAAACTCATTGCCCTTAGAAAAGCCAATCCCGAGTTGGTAGATGGCACATTCGATTTTAACTATGCAATAGGTAAATTGGTTGCGTATACCCGAACACACAATCAAAAGTCGTTATTCATCGTACTTAACGCAGATGATAAAACTGCCAACTATACTTTACCGCAAAACGGTAATTATGTGGATCTACTCACAGGAAAAAAATATGTTGGCCAATCTATCCAACTACCGGCACTATCGGGAGTAGTATTAAAAAAATTATAAAGATTTTTATATGAAACGCATTTTAGTTTTTATGGTATTGTGCCTTTCTATTTCAGTTGTAAAAAGCCAATTGCCTCATGTTGCTTCGGGCCATTTACGCAGGTTTACCAATTTTCCATCGCAATATGTTGATGCCCGAAATGTTGACGTTTGGTTGCCCGATGGATACGATGGCAAAAAGCAATTTTCGGTATTGTATATGCACGATGGGCAAATGTTGTTTGATTCATTAACTACATGGAACAAACAAGATTGGGGTATCGACGAAACCATGAGCGCATTGATGCAACAACAACAAATAAAAAATTGTATTGTAGTTGGCGTATTTAATAGTGGCGCCAATAGGCATATCGATTATTTTCCACAAAAACCGTTTGAATCGTTAACAAAGGCGCAGCAAGACAGCTTGTTAAAAGCCAATCGCAATAATGGCGCCGGTGTTTTTGCAGGAAAAATACAATCCGATATGTATTTGAAATTTTTAGTAAAAGAACTCAAACCTTTTATTGATAAAACCTTTTCTACCTTACAAAATCAACACAATACATTTATTGCAGGATCCAGTATGGGCGGATTAATTTCTATGTACGCTATTTGCGAGTATCCAAAAGTATTTGGTGGTGCCGCTTGTATATCTACCCATTGGCCAGGCACTTTTGCTGTAGAGAACAATCCCATTCCGACTGCATTTTTACAATACTTAAAAACACATCTCCCATCACCTGTCAGTCATAAAATATATTTTGATTATGGAACCGAAACGCTTGATGCCTTGTACGAGCCCTTTCAATTGCAGGCCGATGCCATCATGAAAGCAAAAGGATATACTTCAAAAAATTGGATTACTAGAAAATTCGAAGGTGAAAATCATAGCGAGGTAGCTTGGCGAAAAAGATTTTCTATTCCAGCAATATTTTTATTGGGAAAATAAACAGCAACCATCATTTAGGTATGCTACTATTTTTGTAACACTTTACTATTGAAATTTCAATAGTAAAAATGTACCTACTTTTGCATCTCCTTAATCACGTTAATTTCATCATATGGCTGCTGATAAACTAAGTAAACTTGCCGAAACACTCATTGGTTCAGAAATTGTAAAATTGGGTGCCGATATCAAAGAGAAAATCAAACAAGGCAATAAAATTTACAATTTTACTATTGGTGATTTCGACAGTTCGGTATTTCCTATTCCACAAGGATTAGAAACGGCCATTATTGAAGCCTATAAAAATGGATTTACTACTTATCCGCCTGCCGATGGTATTGCGCCATTAAAAACGGCAGTACAAGATTTTATTGAGAAGCGAGAAGGCATACATTTTAATACCGATGAAATTTTAATTGCTGCCGGTGGAAGGCCATTGATTTATGCGGCATATAGAGCCATTGTGGATAAAGGCGAAAAAGTAATTTACGCAGTGCCTAGTTGGAACAACAACCATTATGTTCATTTTACCGAAGGCGAACACATTGTAATAGAGGCAAAACTGGAAAATAATTTTATGCCAACGGCCGCTGAAATTGCGCCCCATCTTTCGGGAGCATCTTTATTGGCATTATGTTCTCCATTAAACCCAACTGGTACAACATTTTCTAAAGAAGAATTAGCGGCCATTTGCGATTTAGTCATTGAAGAAAATAACCGTAGAGGCGCCGATCAAAAGAAACTGTATTTACTGTTTGATCAAATTTATTGGACATTAACATTCGGCAGCACAGAACATTATAATCCCATTTCATTGCGCCCCGAAATGAGCGCCTATACCATATTCATTGATGGCATCAGTAAGGCATTTGCTGCAACCGGAGTAAGAGTAGGTTGGGCTTTAGGGCCATCCAATTTGATCAATAAAATGAAGGCTATTAATAGTCATGTTGGTGCTTGGTCGCCAATGGCCGAGCAAAATGCTACCGCCGAATTTTTAAAAGATACTGCCGCTATTGATCAGTATTTTGATGTATTTAAAACCGGTGTAGAAGCCAGGCTAACGGCTATATATAAAGGATTTGTACAATTAAAATCCGAAGGTTTTCCGGTAGATGCCATTGCGCCACAAGCAGCTATTTATTTAACCATACAATTTAATTTAGTAGGCAAAACCACCGCTTCGGGTAAAGTACTAAATACGCAGGCGGAAGTAACTGCCTATTTATTGGATGAAGCAAAATTGGCCGTAGTACCATTTACTGCTTTTGGAACGGCGGCTACCAGTAATTGGTATCGTTTAAGTGTGGGTACTTGTAAAATTGAAGAAATTGATGAAATGCTTACAACCTTAAAAGCGGCACTACAAGCATTGAAATAAAGACGGACGTAAAGGCCTAGTTTTTACAATTCAAAAATACAAAGGGTTTTTGCATTACAGATTTTATAGCAGCACGCAATGGAAGCGGCTTATTAATGATTTTATATTTGTTTAAATCGATGAGTTCGTGTGCAACAATTAATTTTTCCATTCGCTCAGTATGTGTAAGCAATTCGTGTAAATAATCAATTTCGGTTTGAAGCGCATCTTCGCTCATCAAAGATTGATTAAACATTACCAATAGGTCACGATTTGATCTGCCCATGTTTACAAAATAATGTTGATGTTGAAAAATTAATAGCCTACCATTCCTTTTTTATTTGGACAACCACATTGGTTTTTACGCGATGCACTGCAACCGCTACTAACAACTACTGCTGTAATCAACAGCATAAAGAGAGATATTTTGAAAATTCTTTGCATAAGTATTTGATTACTAAAATAAACTAATTTCACGAACAATTATTGTATTCGTTTACAAATGCCTATTGAATTTAACATTTTACCGCATCCTAAAAAGTTGCTCATAGCGCCACTGGATTGGGGTTTGGGACATGCTACACGCTGTATTCCCCTCATTCAGTGGTTGTTACAAAATGGTCATCAAGTTACCATTGCAGCATCCGGACCGGTACAACAATTGCTTCAACAGGAGTTTCCTGAAGCCCAGTTCATCTATTTAAGCGGGTATCATATTAATTATTCCCACAACAAAAGATGGTTTAACTGGACGATTGCTGTACAAGCACCCAAAATTCTTGCCACAATTCTTAAAGAACATTACTGGTTAAAAAAAGTTTTAAAAACAAGTGCATTTGATGCAATTATTTCTGACAACAGATTTGGACTATGGAACAAATCGGTGCCATCGGTTTATATCACCCATCAACTTCAAATATTAACAGGAAGCAAAGTGGGCAATGTAATTGCAAACAGCATACACCATTGGTTCATTCGTCGTTTTCATCAATGTTGGGTGCCCGATATCCAAACCGCTCCCGGCATTGCAGGCATATTATCGCATCCTACAAATTCCATTACTACAGTAAAGTATATCGGTACACTATCGCGCTTTGAACCTGTAGAGCAACTAGATTTTCAATATAACTTGCTTGTGTTGATTTCGGGTCCCGAGCCACAACGTAGTGTATTTGAACAATTGATTTGTACACAATTAAAAGGGTATAAGGGAAACGTTTTATTGGTAAGAGGTTTGCCGGCTAATGCACACCTTTCATCAAAAGCAATATTGCAACAATATGGATTAGAAAATCAACCCATTGAAATTGAAAACCATTTACCGGCAGCTGCATTAAGTAAGGCTTTACAATCGGCCCAGTATATCATTTGCAGAAGCGGATATACTACGGTGATGGATTTAATTAGGCTCAAAAAAACAGCCTTAATGGTACCTACCCCGGGACAAACCGAACAAGAATATTTGGCCAAACATCTTCAACAGCAAGGGATATTTAAACATGCTCAACAAGCACAACTTCAACTGTTGAAAGATATGGAAGCATTACAAGCGTTTGTTCCTACATTTCCTGATGCCCCAATGGATTTATATAAAAATTGTTTGGCGCAATTTGTTGATTCATTGTAAAGCCACAACTTTGCAGCTTAAATAAAAATGTGAAAAAAACAACCTTAGCACATTGGGGATTATTGGGCACCAATTTATTTTTTGCCATTAACCTCAGTGCTGTAAAATACCTTACCAATAACCAATTCATGCAGCCTTTTGGCATGAATGTAATTCGGGTAGGCGTTTCGGTGATACTTTTTTGGTTAATGTTTCCTTTTGCTGGTACATTAAAAAAAATTGATCGTGCAGATTGGCCTCGATTTATTTTGTGTGCACTAACCGGAATTGCCATTAATCAAATGCTGTTTCTAAAAGGTCTTTCATTAACCTATTCTATACATGCCGTTTTATTGATGCTCACAACGCCCATATTAATAACAGTTATAGCAGCATGGTTGCTTCGCGAAAAAATCAATGCAGCCAAAATCATTGGATTGGGATTGGGTGTTGCCGGTGCAGTTACCTTAATAACTTCAGCATCGCATGGTGGAAGTGGATCTAATGTTGTATTAGGTGATGCGTTGGTACTTATAAATGCCATTTCTTATACCATCTATTTTATTTTAGTAAAACCGTTAATGTTAAAGTACAATCCGGTGCAAGTAATAAGATGGGTTTTTACATTAGGATTGCCCATGGTTATTCCGTTTGGGTGGAACGAATTTGTATCTATTCAATGGCATAGTTTTAATAGTACAGCCATTTTATGTATTACATTAATTGTAATTGGTGGAACATTTTTAGCTTATTTGTTTAATGTGTATGGAATAAAAGTGTTGGGTGCTTCTGTTGCCGGAGCTTATATTTACATCCAGCCGGTATTTGCTGCTATCATAGCCATGCTCTTTTTGCATGAGCCTTTAGAAAGTTATAAAATATTTGCTGCTATGATGATATTTTCAGGCGTTTATCTCTGCAATAAAAAATGGGGAACATGATCACGTATACATTTGTACAAACTTCCGAACAGTTTAAAGCGGCAGCCTTGCTTTTTAACGAATATGCATTAACGTTAAATATTTCCTTGTCGTTTCAACATTTTGAAGAAGAATTGCTTGCTTTACATGAAATGTACAGTGCGCCATCCGGTGGAATAATATTGGCGTTAGATGCCAATCAATATGTGGGTTGTGTAGCCATTAGAAAAATCAATGAACAACAGGGCGAATTAAAAAGGATGTATGTAAAACCTTCACACAGAAATAAAGGCATAGGAAAACAATTGTTGGAAGCTGCTACACAATTGGCAAAAGATTGTGGGTATCAATATCTTAAATTAGATACTTTAAACTATATGCATGAAGCCATTAAGTTGTATACTGCTGCCGGCTTTTATGAAGTGCCGGCTTATTATTTTAACCCCGAACCAACGGCTGTGTATTTTGAGAAGCAACTGTAGTTTAGAAGATTAATAGTTTGGGGTTTAGTGTAGGGGCGTTATAAACATACCATTAATATAATACCGTTGAACGATAGATGAACAATGGTTTAACAATTGCCGTATTCAATCTCCGAGCAAAAAATTCATTTAAAATTCAACATCCAAAATTCAACACTTTTGGAAATTTGCGCCTTCATCTCCTTTGCTGCTTTGCGTGAAAATAGTTTAGAAGTTTAGA
>JBMOEQ010000073.1:0-12922 GCA_049314655.1 Ferruginibacter sp.
TACTTACTTTTAAATTGATGGTATTGGCTGTTGCATCCAATTCAATGGTATCGTTATCTTCAATAAAAGCAATTAAGCCGCCATCGTAAGCTTCGGGAGTAATATGCCCTACTACAAAACCATGCGTACCGCCACTAAAACGACCATCGGTAATTAAGGCAACACTACTGCCCAAACCGGCACCAATAATAGCCGATGTAGGTTTTAGCATTTCGGGCATACCAGGGCCGCCTCTTGGACCAACATATCTAATTACCACTACATCTCCCGGTTGAATTTTTCCGGAATGAATGCCGGCAATTAATGCTTGTTCGCCATCAAAAACACGCGCTGGTCCGCAAAATTTTTCACCTTCTTTGCCACTGATTTTTGCTACACTTCCTAGTTCAGCTAAATTGCCGTAAAGAATTTGTAAATGTCCGGTTGCTTTTACAGGTGCAGTTATTGGAAGAATAACTTTTTGCGTTTCAAAATTTAAATCGGGAACAGTAGCTAAATTTTCTGCGATAGTTTTTCCGGTAACAGTTATACAATGTCCATGCAAATAACCTTGTTGTAAAAGATATTTCATTACTGCAGGAACACCGCCAATATGATGAACATCTTCCATCAAATATTTTCCACTCGGTTTTAGATCGGCCAATACAGGCACTTTATCACTGATGCGTTGCACATCATCTTGTGTCCATTCAATACCAACACTCCAAGCCATTGCAATCAAATGCAATACGGCATTGGTACTTCCACCCAAAGCAATGATAACAGTTGCTGCATTTTCAAAAGCTTCCTTCGTCATAATATCTGAAGGTTTAATATCCAATTCCATTAAATGCAAAATGGCTTTTCCTACAGCTTTACATTCTTCTCTTTTTGCATCACTCAATGCCGGGTTAGATGCAGAATAAGGCATACTCATACCTAAAGCTTCAATGGCGCTAGACATGGTGTTGGCAGTGTACATACCTCCGCAAGCACCCGGGCCCGGACAAGCATGTTTTACAATGCCTTGAAAATCGGCTTCCGATAAAGTGCCAGCTATTTTTTTACCTAAAGCTTCAAAAGCAGAAACAATATTCAATTCCTCTCCTTTATAATGACCCGGAGCAATTGTACCACCATATACCATTATAGAGGGGCGATTTAATCTGCCCATAGCAATGATAGAACCAGGCATATTTTTATCACATCCCGGCACAGCAATCAAAGCATCATAATAATGGGCACCACAAACAGCCTCAATAGAATCGGCAATTAAATCTCTACTGATGAGCGAATACCGCATACCATCTGTGCCATTACTGATACCATCACTGATACCGATGGTATTAAATCCTAAGCCCACCAAATTATTTTCCCAAACCGATTTTTTTATCATGGCAGCCAATTCATTCAAATGCATATTGCATGTATTGCCATCATAACCCATACTGCAAATACCTACCTGAGCTTTGTTTAAATCTTCCGATGTTAATCCAATACCATGCAACATCGCTTGAGCAGCAGGCTGGGTAACATCTTGAGTAATGGTTTTACTGTATTTATTGAGTTCCATATATTAAGCGTTAAGTTGATTGTGTTCGTTTTCGGTTACGCGTAAATGATAAGCTTCTTGAATTTGATGCGCTAAAGTATCTTTCCAAAGCTTAGGAAATACATAGTCATCGTAACTATGCCATCCAATAACTTCGGCAGCAGTACCACAAAAAAAAGCAGCATCAGCAGATTTTAATTCTTGAACGGTAATTTGTTTTTCAACAACCGGAATTCTTTTTTCCTTGCAGATTTGTAGTACAACGGAACGAGTAATCCCCGGAAGAATGTTTCCGGTAGATGGTGTGTAAATAGTGCCTGCTTTTTCGAAAAATACATTAGCACCGGGCCCTTCAGCAACAAAACCATTAACATCAGTTAGCAAGGCTTCATCGTAACCGTTGGCTTTAGCTTCTTGACTGGCTAAAATAGAGTTTACATAATGCCCCGAAACTTTTGCTTCAATCATAAAGGCACCGGGGTTTGGTCGCTGAAACGACGACGTCATTACTTTTAATAATTTATCGCCCAAAAAAGGTTGCATTTCCCAAACCTGAATGGCAATATGCGAAGTGGTATTTTTTACAAAACTCATATTCGCCGGAGCATAAATAATGGGACGTATATAGGCATCTTGCAAATGATTTCTTTTCAATACTTCATAAGTGATATCCATCAATTCATGAACATGCCAATGGTAAGGCATATTTACGGCATGAGCAGATGCAGCCAATCTTTTAAAATGCGCTTCGGCTTCAAAAATACGGGTAGCACCTGCTGCAGTTTTATATGCACGAATACCTTCAAAAACTGCATACCCATAATGTAACGATTGACTGTACAAATCGGTTAATGCAGTTGCTGCAAGAATAAATTCGCCATCGCGATAAAGAATAGTTTCGTTGTTGTAATAAGCCATTTTAATTGTTGTTTGGGCAATAAAAAACCCGCCTGTTGGAGGCGGGTGTATGCTAAATTTAAATTTTTGCTAGAATAACCCTCCTCCATGTTGTATAGGTATAATAATGACAATCACCACAATAATAATTGCAGCGAGTTGATTAATGTCAATAATATATTTGTGTTTCAACATGTAAAAGCGATGTTGAACAAATATACCTGTACTGTATGATACTACAAAGAACTTTTTTTAAATTTTTCAGAACAGGCAATCGTTTGAAATCTTTGTGAATTCAATTTCAACTTAAATAATGGTTGATTTTCTCAACTCAATATTTTCCTTATTAATACTACCAATTGCTCTGCCGGCAACATATTCGCTCACCAAATCGCCGATGGTTGAAGTGAAATAAAAATTCACTGGATCAATATCTTTGGTTACAAATAAGTTTAGAATCGTCCATTCCACACCTTCACGGATACTATTGGCTTCTTCGTTTAATCCAAAATATTCTAACAGCAGGGCTGCAGATAAAATAGACCCGATAGGATTGGCAATATCTTTGCCGGCTGCTTGCGGATAAGAACCATGGATAGGTTCAAATAATGCCGAACCAGCGCCAATTGAGGAAGATGGCAATAAGCCTAATGAGCCACTGATTACAGATGCTTCATCGCTTAAAATATCGCCGAATAAATTTTCGGTGAGCATAATATCGAACTGACTAGGGTTCAATAAAATTTGCATGGCCGCATTATCTACGAATAAGAAATCTAATTCTACATCGGGATATTGTTCTGCAATAATTTTTACTTCCTTACGCCACAAACGAGAAGTTTCTAAGACATTGGCTTTGTCTACCAAGGTTAGTTTTTTTCTGCGTAAACGTGCAGCCGCAAAAGCAAGATGAGCAATGCGATGGATTTCTTCTCTTGAATAAATACATCCATCGGAAGCCCATGAACCATCTTCTGCTAATTGCTTTTCGCCAAAATAAATACCGCCGGTTAATTCGCGATAAATTATAAAATCAACATTTTCTAACTGTTTATTTTTTAAGGGAGAAAGATGTTGTAAAGAACGATAGGTTTTAATAGGCCTGATGTTTGCAAACAACTGCAAAGTTTTTCTCAATTTCAACAAGCCTTGTTCGGGACGAACTTTTGCCGATGGATCGTTATCATACTTGGGATGTCCGATTGCTCCAAATAAAACTGCATCACTATTTAAACAAATTTCTATGGTTTCATCGGGCAATGGATTTCCGGTTTGATCTATGGCCACTGCGCCCATCAAACATTCGGTATAATGAAATTCATGTGCATATTTTCGTGCAATGGCATCCAATACTTTAATAGCTTGTGTGGTTACTTCTGGACCTATTCCATCTCCGGGTATTACTGCAATTTGTTTTTTCATTAGTTATTAATTTTTCAGGATATTATTGGTGTTGGATTTCGTATGCTTCAATTGCGGCACGATTGCTTAATAGAAAATCGATATCATCGTATCCATTAATTAAACATTCTTTTTTATATGGATTGATATCAAATTTTTCTGATGCACCTGTAGCGTCAATGGTAATGGTTTGCGCTTGAAGATCTACTGTTAAAGTAGCTTGATGATTGTTTTCGAATATAGATGCTAAAAAAGCATCCGAAACCATCACCGGCAGTAAGCCATTATTGAGTGCATTATTTTTAAAAATATCGGCAAAGAAACTGGATACCACCACTTGAAACCCCGCATCGGTAATGGCCCAAGCGGCATGCTCTCTTGATGAACCACAGCCAAAGTTTTTTCCAGCCACTAAAATGGTTCCGGAATAATTTGGATTATTCAATACAAAATCTCTTCGAGGTGTATTTTCATTATCATTTTCATAACGCCAATCGCGAAATAAATTTTTACCAAATCCATCCCTGGTAGTAGCTTTTAAAAAACGAGCCGGAATGATTTGATCGGTATCTACATTCTCTAAAGGCAATGGAACAAAAGTAGATTGTATGGTAGTGAATTGCTTCATGAATTATTTTATCTGATCGTAAACTGATGAATTATAAAAGTGTTCTTACATCGGTAATAACACCGGTGATTGCGGCGGCTGCTGCGGTAAGCGGACTGGCCAATAAAGTTCTTGCTCCTGCACCTTGCCTGCCTTCAAAATTTCTATTACTGGTACTTACACAATATTCGCCTGCAGGAATTTTATCTTCATTCATGCCCAAACATGCACTACATCCGGCTTGTCGGATTTCGAAACCGGCTGCTTCAAAAATTACATCTAAGCCTTCTGCTTTCAATTGTTTTTCTACCAATTGCGATCCGGGTACAATCATTACACTAACTGCATCTGATTTTTTTTTGCCCTTTATTACGGCGGCTACTAAACGTAAATCTTCAATTCTGCTGTTGGTACAACTTCCAATAAATACATGTTGAATAGGCATGCCCAATAAGGCTTTACCCGATTCTAACCCCATATATTTTAAAGCTTGAGCAATATTTTTTCTTTCCCCCTCATCTGCAATGGTTTCGGCAACAGGCATAAACTGAGTAATACCTATTCCTAATCCGGGATTAGTACCATAGGTAATCATGGGTTCAATATCCGATGCATTAATATTGATTTCTTGATCAAAAATGGCATCTGCATCAGAATATAATGTTTTCCATTCTTGAACTTTTTTATCCCATGCATCTCCTTTTGGCGCAAACTCACGACCTTGCATATACGCAAATGTGATGTCATCCGGAGCAATCAATCCGCCTCGGGCGCCCATTTCAATACTCATATTACAAATGGTCATTCTTGCTTCCATACTGAGCGAACGAATTACCGATCCTGCATATTCTACAAAATACCCCGTTGCACCACTTGCCGAAATTTGAGCAATGATGTATAGGATAATATCTTTACTTACCACACCTTGTTGAAGTTGTCCTTCAATATTTATGCGCATGGTTTTGGGCTTGGTTTGCAAAATACATTGCGAAGCAAAAACCATTTCTACTTCACTGGTTCCAATTCCAAATGCGATGTTACCAAATGCTCCATGTGTTGAAGTATGGCTATCGCCACAAACAATCGTCATGCCCGGTTGGGTAATGCCTAACTCAGGACCAATAACATGTACAATACCTTGATAAGGATGACCTAGTCCATATAATTCTACGCCATGATTGGCACAGTTGGTAACCAATTGTTGAACTTGCAAACGACTTAATTCATCGCGTATGGGTAAATGTTGATTTACTGTTGGTACATTATGATCGGCGGTGGCTACAATTTGCTTTGGACGAAATACCGTAAGCCCTCTGTTTTCAATACCTTTAAAAGCTTGCGGACTGGTTACTTCGTGAATAAAGTGCTTATCGATATATAAAATAGATGGGCCATCGGGTATGGTTTTTACCACGTGCTTGTCCCAAATTTTATCAAATAATGTTAATGCCATTTTGTTGTATCTCCTATCTGATGTTAAAATGTTTATCTATTTAATTTATGCAAATGCAATTTTTTCTTTAAATGCTTTTGCGAGTAGATGTAAATCTTCTTCTATTACTTCTTTTTTACTATCTGCAATGGATAAAAACAATTCGTATAAACTATCTACTTCGTTTCTATTAAAATCGTATCCCAATTTATGGAAACGATGTGCCAATGCGCTTCTTCCACTTCTTGCTGTAAGTACAATTTTTGAAGCTTCGGCGCCTACATCAGCCGGATCGATGATTTCGTAAGTTTGTGCATCTTTCAAAAATCCATCTTGATGAATACCCGAAGAATGCGAAAATGCATTGCTGCCTACAATGGCTTTATTAGATTGAACCGGCATACGCATGGTTTCGGCAACACGTTGACTGGCGGGATTCAATAATTTTGTTTGCACATCGGTATATACATTCAGTTCTTTATGTTGGCGAATTACCATCACTACTTCTTCTAAAGAAGTGTTTCCTGCTCTTTCGCCCAAACCATTAATGGTACATTCAATTTGACGTGCACCTGCGATTACACCGGCAATAGAATTTGCAGTAGCCAATCCTAAATCGTTATGACAATGGCAAGAGATTATGGCCTTATCAATATTGGGCACATTGTTCATGAGGTATGCAATTTTATCGGCATACATATGGGGTAAACAATATCCGGTAGTATCGGGAATATTAACAACCGTTGCACCGGCTTTAATAACAGCTTCAATCACACGAGCAAGGTATTCGTTACTGGTACGACCAGCATCTTCGGCATAAAACTCTACATCATCTACAAAATTTTTAGCCCAGGTTACACATTGAATTGCCCTTGCTAAAATTTCATCTTGTGTTGCGTTGAATTTGGCTTTGATATGAAAATCGGATGTGCCGATACCGGTATGAATTCGAGGCCGAGCAGCACCTTTTAAAGCTTCGGCGGCTACTTCAATATCTTTTAAAACTGCTCTGGAAAGTCCACAAACTGAGGCATTTTTAATAACCGCAGCAATGGCTTGAACCGAGTTGAAATCTCCTGGAGAAGACACTGGAAAACCAGCTTCAATAATATCTACGCCCAATTCTTCGAGCATTAATGCCAACTCAATTTTTTCATGTGCATTTAATTTACAACCGGGCACTTGTTCGCCATCTCTGAGGGTTGTATCGAATATATGTATTTTTTGTGCAGCCATGATAATTGTTCTATTATAGAAGAGGATAGTTAAATTTGTTTTTACCAGTTTCCCAAATTTTGAGCAAGGTGCACGAATTTAGCTTTAAGAAATGGGGAGTGCAGCGCAAAACTGAGTAAGAAATACGCTTTACAACAACCGCATATTTCTACGAAACGCTTAACAGATAAAGATTTAAACGATTTTAAATTACGATGCCCAACAGGAGTACAGATAGTGTTTTTCAATTGATTAAGTCGCTCGAAAAGAGTGAAAAGCGCAATTTCAAGTTGTATGCTACCCGAAATTCATCTTCGGAGGAGCTAAAAAGTATCGTATTGTTTGATGCATTGGATAAAATGGACCAATACGATGAAGCCAATTTGCTTCGAAAAAATCCAACTATAAAAAAACAACAACTGAGTAATTTAAAAGCGCACTTATATAAACAAATACTTAGTAGTTTAAGGTTAATCAATGATGTTAAGAATATAGATATCCAATTACACGAGCAGATGGATTATGCCCGTATCTTATACAATAAGGGATTGTACCATCAAAGCTTGAAAGTGTTGGACAAGTTGAAAGAACTTGCTCAATTTCATAATCAACTTACTTATTTACAACAAGCCTTGTTTTTTGAGAAGAAAATTGAGGCACTCTACATTACACGGAGTATGCAAGACAGGGCCGATTTTTTGTGTACGGAATCTAACTCGGTAGAACAAAGCTTATCCTTGGTTTCAAAATTGTCGAATTTAGCCTTGCAATTATACAGTTGGTATGTAAAAAATGGCCATGCTAGAAATGAGGAAGAAGACCAAGCCGTTACCTTATTTTTCAATAAACAAATGGCCGGCATTGAAAAAGAAGCGCAATCTTTTTATGAAAAATTGTACCTCTATCAAAGCTATTGTTGGATTGCCTTTATACGACAAGATTTTCTTCAGTATTATCGATACACACAAAAATGGGTTGATATTTTTCATGAAAGACCCATTATGATAGAACATGAAACAGCGCATTTCATAAAAGGCATGCACAATTTAATGGGTGCGCATTTTAATTTAGGCAATTATAAACAGCTGAGTAAAACTTTAGATTTGTTTGATATTTTTTCTCTATCGGATGTAGTATCCAATAATATCAACAATAAAATTCAATGCTTTGTATATGGCACAATTTCGCATTTGAATAAACATTTTTTAGATGGTAATTTTAGCGAAGGGTTACAACTTGTGCCTGCCATTGAAGCAAAAATTGAGGCCTTTGAAATTTATTTAGATCGACATCGAATTTTGGTATTCTATTATAAAATTGCATGTTTGTATTTTGGAAGTGGCGATTATGAAAAAGCAATTGATTATTTAAATAAAATCATCAATTGGAAAGTTGATTTAAGATCGGATTTGCAATGCTATGCCCGTTTATTGCATTTGATTGCGCATTATGAATTGGGCAACGATCAAATTTTAGATCACTTGATAAAATCGGTTTATCGCTTTATGGCTAAACTGCAACATTTAAGTGTGGTAGAAGAAGAAATTTTCAAATTTATAAGGGTATCATTTCAAGTATCTGTAAAAGGTATTAAGCCCGAGTTAGAAAAATTATTGGTGACATTAAAATCTTTAGAACAAAATCGTTTTGAAACAAGGGCATTTATTTATCTGGATGTAATTTCTTGGATAGAAAGTAAACTCGAGCAAAAGCCGGTGCAAGAAATTATGCAACGGAAATTTGGATTAAAAATGCGGTAATTAAAAAGAAACGTATAAAAGAAACGCACTACATTACTGTAGTGCGTTTTTCTTTCTGTTTGTTTGTATTACTTACTTTCCCGATTCAATTGCGGCATGTGCTGCAGCCAATCTTGCGATAGGCACTCTAAATGGAGAACAACTCACATAGTTTAATCCGATACGGTGGAAGAATTTCACACTTTCTGGATCGCCACCATGTTCGCCGCAAATACCCACTTTTAATCCTGGTTTTGTTTTGCGGCCTCTTTCGGTACCAAGTTTAACCAATTCTCCAATACCTTCTTGATCGATGGTTTGGAATGGATCGTCGTTCAGTACTTTAAGGTCCATATATTTAGGTAAAAATCCGCCCACATCATCCCTACTAAATCCAAAGCTCATTTGGGTAAGATCGTTGGTACCAAAGCTAAAGAAATCGGCTTCAGTAGCCATTTGATCGGCCAATAATGCAGCACGAGGAATTTCAATCATCGTTCCATACATGAAAGGAATTTTCTTCACTTTCAATTTAGCTTTTACTTCTTCATATACTCTATCAACGATAGCTTTTTGGTGCGATAATTCGTTTACAGTACAAGTAACCGGAACCATAATTTCGGGTAATGCTTTTTTACCTGCTTTATTCAATTCGCCTGAAGCTTCAAGAATAGCGCGGATTTGCATTTCAGTAATTTCTGGATAGCTCACACCTAAACGAACACCACGGTGACCAAGCATTGGGTTATTTTCATGTAAAGCCAATACTCTTCTGCGCAATACACTCATAGATATACCTAATTCTTTAGCCAATTGTTGTAATTTTTCTACATCATGAGGCACAAATTCGTGTAGTGGTGGATCTAGTAAACGGATAGTAACCGGTAATCCTTTCATCACCAATAAAGTGTCTTTGATATCTTTTTTCACAAAACGGAACAAATCATTCAAAGCTTTTCTTCTTTCTTGTTCGGTTTTACTCATGATCATTTTACGCAACAAGAATAAAGGTTGTTCGCTGCCTTCGCCATAGAACATGTGCTCGGTACGGAACAAGCCAATACCTTCGGCACCAAATTTCATTGCTTGTGCTGCATCTTCAGGTGTTTCGGCATTGGTACGCACTTTCAATGTTCTGGTTTTATCTACCAATTTCATTAAGTCGTTGTACGATTTATTTTGATCCAAATCGATATCTACCAATGGTAAACTACCTGCATATACTAAACCTTTAGTACCATCTAAACTTAACCAATCGCCTTCTTTGATGAAAGTACCATCGTTGGCTTTGAGGGTTTTGGTTTCGCTATGGATTTCAATATCTGCGCAACCTACGATACAACATTTACCCCAACCTCTTGCAACAAGTGCAGCATGAGAAGTCATACCACCTTTAGTAGTTAAAATGGCTTGAGATTTATGCATACCATCCACATCTTCCGGAGAAGTTTCATCTCTTACAAGAATTACTTGTTCGCCTTTAGAAGCCCATTCAACGGCATCATTAGAAGTAAATACAACACGACCTCTTGCACCACCCGGACCGGCAGGTAAGCCTTTAGCAATTGGTTTTTGTAATTGTTGTGCTTTAGGATCAATCATTGGTAATAATAATTCTACCAATTGATTGGGTTGAACACGAAGGATAGCTGTTTTAGCATCAATCGTTTTACTTTGATACATTTCGGCAGCCATTCTTACAGCAGCAATACCATTACGTTTACCAACACGGCATTGTAACATATATAGTTTACCTTTTTCAATAGTAAACTCAATATCCTGCATGTCTTTATAATGCTTTTCTAAACGCTGTTGAATACTATGCAATTGTTTGTAAGCAACCGGCATTAATTCTTCTAATGTAGGTAGATGCTCACTTTGTGCATTTTTTGAATATGCATTTACAGGGGCCGGCGTACGGATACCTGCAACCACATCTTCTCCTTGTGCATTGATTAAATATTCACCATAGAATTTATTTTCACCGGTACCAGGGTTACGTGTGAAAGCTACACCTGTTGCACTATCATCGCCCATATTACCAAATACCATGGCTTGAACGTTTACCGCAGTTCCCCACTCATCAGGTATTCTTTCAATTCTGCGATATTCAATTGCGCGTTTACCATTCCAACTGCTGAATACGGCACCCACACTACCCCATACTTGTTCGTATGGATCTTCTGGGAATGCTTTACCCAATACTTTTTTAACGGTTTCTTTATAATCTTTTACTAAGGCTTTCAATTCGTCTACCGTAAGTTCGGTATCGGTTGCATAACCTTTTTTCTTTTTGATAGCAGCCAATTTTTCATCCAAAACTTTACGAATGCCTTTACCACCTTTAGGTTCAATACCGGCAGCTTTTTCCATTACCACATCGGCATACATCATAATTAAACGACGGTAAGCATCATAAGCAAAACGTTCGTCGCCCGATTGTTTGATAACGCCTTTAATGGTTTTTTCATTTAATCCGATATCCAATACAGTTTCCATCATACCGGGCATCGATTTACGAGCACCTGAACGTACCGAAACTAAAAGCGGATTATTTACATCTCCGAATTTTTTACCCATTTCTTTTTCAACAGCAGTTAGTGCTTTTTGCACTTGTGCTTTTATTTCTGGTGGGTAAGATTTTTTATTTTTATAATAATACGTACATACTTCTGTAGTAATGGTGAAACCCGGAGGAACCGGTAATTTCAAATTAGGATGTCCGGCCATTTCGGCTAAATTAGCACCTTTACCTCCTAAGAGGTTTTTCATGGATTCATTTCCATCGGCCTTGCCACCACCAAAGTAATACACATACTTGGAGGTTTTTTTACGCTGTGTCATAGATTAATTTTTGAATTAAATAAGCAGGTGCAAGCTATCCAAAGGCGATAGGTTAATCAATCACACTTGTCAGGGGAAAAGTTGATTTTCATCATATTTCTAAAAAAAATATTGTGTAGTTTTCTTTTCAAGTGCTTTTCATTATACACAATAAACAGCCTAATTTGTGCTGTACTTTCAATTGTGCCATTATTTATTTTAACTTGAACTTATGTATAATGTATCTATTTGGGAAAGAGAAAGTTTTTTAGCTCCACAAGATGTAATCATTATTGGTAGCGGATTTAATGGGTTATGGAGTGCCTATTATTTGAAAAAGAAATTCCCCCAATATGCCATTACTGTTTTAGAGCGAGGTGCTATCCCTTATGGAGCAAGTACCCGCAATGCAGGCTTCAGTTGCTTTGGTAGTCCATCGGAATTATTACAAGATGCCGAAACAATGGGTGCTGATAATATGTGGAAGTTGGTGGAAATGCGGTATAAAGGTTTAGCAGAAATAGGCAAACAATTTTCGAATAATGTTACCGAATTTGATGGCTCGGGAGGTTATGAATGCTTTACCGAAGATTCAAAAGATTGGGATATCTCTATTGAAAAATTAGATTGGCTGAATGCCGGCATGAAAAATATTACCGGCGATGATCAAACCTTTACTTTGGCCGATGACAAAATAGTAACCTTCGGTTTCAAAGGATTTGCACATCTTATAGAAAATCGTTTTGAAGGCGGTGTACACTCCGGCAGATTTGCACAACATCTTTTACGTACCATTCAGCAAATGGGCGTTCAAGTACTCACGGGTATTAACGTAGAACGATTTGAAAAAAGCGATAAAGGGGTAAATGTATTTTCTACCGAATTTCAATTTACTTGTAAGCAATTGCTTTTATGTACCAATGCTTTTACAAAAGATTTGATTCCTGAAATGGATATCATTCCTAATCGCGGACAAGTATTGGTTACAGAGCCCATCGAAAATTTACCTTTTAAGGGAACCTTTCATTTTGATCAAGGGTATTATTATTTCAGAAATTTAGGCAACCGATTGTTATTAGGCGGCGCCAGAAATAAAGCCTTTGATGCAGAAAATACTACAGACATTAATATTACAACGCTTATTCAAGAGGAGTTAGAAAGATTTATGCAAGTACATTTATTACCCGGCATTTCCTACACCATCAGTGATAGATGGAGTGGCATCATGGCAATGGGCAGCGAAAAAATGCCTATTGTACAACAGGTAGATGACCATG
>JBMOEQ010000074.1:0-12905 GCA_049314655.1 Ferruginibacter sp.
CCGTACGACACTACATGCACTTTATTGTAATGGTCTAATACCGGAGTGAAATTATATTCAAACCAAGCGGGTTGTAAGGTTTGAGTAATTTCTTTTCGTTTGCCCGAAATAACATTTCCTTCAAAAGCCAATTTTATTTCAGTGATTACAGCATCAATATTATTGGGAGCACAAAAGTTAATTAAGTTATCTCCAATTTTTAAAGTTTTGCCATGAATGAGATTGGCCACTTCATTAGCTGCATCATTAAACGCTAAAATTTTATAGTCGTTATTTATAAGTAAAAAGGCTTGAAGCGAATTATTTAATAAAGCCTCGTGATTATATTGCCATTCTTTTAGTTGTTTTTCTTTATGTTCTAACTCATCATTTGCAGCTTTTAATTGGGCATATGCAATTTGAACTTCTTCATTGGTGCTTTGTAATTCTTCATTGCTGGTTTCTAATTCTTCATTAGAAGATTGCAACTCTTCATTAGTACTTTGTAATTCTTCGTTGAGCGATTGCAATTCTTCATTGCTGGTTTCTATTTCTTCAATATAAGTTTGAAGGTGCTCTTTTGTTGCAATGAGTTCTTGTTCTAATTCTCTAATTTTTGCATCATTGTTATCTCCTTCATTATGTTCGGTGATGGTTAAATTGGTTTCATCCAACTCTAATTTTTCAAATATTACAATATAAAGAAAGGGCAATTGTTCATTATAGATAAGGGGTTGAGCGGTTATTTTTACAAAATTTACTTGGTTAAATAAAGTAAATTTTCTAATCTTACTGCTGATGGTTTGTCGTGCCTTTATACAATTGGTAAGTACCGAGCGTAATTCTATTTGTAACTCGGGATTAACCATTTTAATAAGATTGGCCTGCATTTCACCTGTACTAAGTGTTACGAACAAACGAATATCGCCATATACTTCTTCTATATCTAAATTTTCATTGATAACCACATACGGGTGTGGAAAGCTGTTAAACAAGGTTTCTTTAATTAAGGCCGCTACCGTTACCTCGGATTTAGTATTTTTTACAATGCTTTTAGTAGAAGCTAGTGTAGATATTCGCTGTGCTTTAAATGCCGAAAATTTTACTGCATGTAAATGATTGCCTCTTTTTTTCTGGAATAATTTATTCTTTGCATCAACAATTGAAAACAAATCGGTGAATTGCCCAACTGATTCGGATTTTCCTAAAAGTAAAATACCCTCTGTGTTTAGTGCGTAATGGAAAATAGGAAATACTTGGTGTTGTAAACTGGTGCCAAAGTAAATCAATAAGTTTCTACACGAAATCACATCTAATTTCAAAAATGGCGGATTGTTGGTTAAATCATGTTTTGAAAAAAGCACTAATGAGCGAATGGGTTTTATGAGTTCAAAATCATCTCCTTTCCTTAAAAAATAGCGGTCTTTAATTTCAGCTGGTGTTTCTCTTAAAGAGTGGGCAGGATAAATGCCTTTTCGAGCAATGCTTATTGCAGTGTCGTCTATATCGGTTGCAAAAATTTGAATATTATACTCCGATAATCTTTCTTTTAATAGTTCATTCAATATAATGGCAATGGTATAGGGTTCTTCGCCAGTAGAACAACCGGGCACCCAAATACGTATGGCTTCTTTGTGTGACTTTTTTTTAATTAAAAGAGAAAGCTGCGTATTTAAACTTTCGAATGCGCTATTGTCTCTAAAAAATGTGGTAACACCAATTAAAATCATTTGAAACATCTCGTCAATTTCACTGGGTTTCCTTTCTAAAAATTCAATATATGTTTCAAGGGAATTGATTTTGAGTTGTGCTAATCTTTTTTCTAATCTTCTAAAAATTGTAGCCGATTTATAATTCGAAAAATCAGTGCCGGTTCTTCTGCTAAGTAGCGTAAAAATTTTTTGTAAGCTTGTGCCTTCGAGTTCTTTCTTTTTAATACTATCTCTTAGTGCTTTAGGTTGAAGAATAAAATCTTGAATGGCTTTGCCCATTTCAGATGGAGGAATAATTAAATCTGTACAATCTGTTTCAATTGCCGATTGAGGCATTCCATCATATTTTGCTGATGAGGGTTCTTGAACAATAACAAATCCACCACATTTATGAATAGCCGAAACGCCTGATGCGCCATCTGATCCGGTTCCGGAAAGAATAACTGCAATAATTTGAGTAGAAATAGGTTCATTCGATAAAGAATGGAAAAGTACATCTACACTAGGTTTTGGTCCTAATTGTACATGAGGTTTTATCAATCGTATAGTGTGGTCAACAATGGTAATTTCTTTATCTGGAGGGGTTATATAAATTGTATTGGAAATTAGTTTTTGTCCGTCTTTGGCTTCTTTAACCGATAGCGTTGTGGTTCTGCTGAGCAATTGTACCAACATGCTTTTGTGGGTTGGACTTAAATGTTGGGCAATAACAATAGCTGTATAGGGTAATTCGGTTGGAAAATTAGTTAAGAAATCTTGTAACGCTTCTAAGCCACCTGCCGATGCTCCAATGGCTACAATATATTTTTGTTCAAGTTCTTTTTCTGAATATTCAGTTTGATCGGTAGATTGAGATGCGTTACTCATTGCATTTTTTTTCACACCTCAATTTACAAAATTGCCATTTTTATAAAATATAAACAGTAATGAGTTTCGTCATACAATGGCTGTTTCTGTTAATGAAATTGGTCAATAAGCTAAACAAGATTAATATTTAGGTCATTTACAAAACTTCTTCTGCAATAGGCAATTGCCTTGGTGCAAAGTTTTTAACTTCTTCTGCAATATGTCGGATATGATCGGGAGTAGTGCCACAACAACCGCCTACAATATTCAACCAACCATTTGCAGCCCATTCTTCTATGATGTGGGCGGTTTGGTGTGGTTGTTCATCGTATTCGCCAAAGGCATTGGGCAATCCGGCATTGGGATAGGCCGATGTAAAGCAATTGCTGATATGAGCTAGTTCTTCAATATGAGGGCGCATTTCAGAAGCACCTAATGCACAATTTAAACCAATACTTAATGGGTTAGCATGCATCACGGATACATAAAAAGCTTCTAGGGTTTGTCCACTTAAAGTTCTTCCACTGGCATCGGTAATGGTACCGCTTATAGAAATGGGCAATTCTTTTTTACCTGTTTTTTGAAAGTAATTTTTAGCGGCATAAATAGCTGCTTTTGCATTTAGGGTATCAAAAATGGTTTCAATTAATAAGAGGTCAACACCACCATCCACCAAGCCGCTGATTTGTTCGGTATAAGCAGCTGCAACTTCATCAAAAGTTACTGCTCTATAACCCGGATTATTTACATCAGGCGATAAACTTAATGTTTTGTTGAGCGGACCAATTGCACCAGCAACAAAACGGGGTTTATCCGGATTTTTGGCGGTGTATTCATCTGCAGCAATTCTGGCACATTTTGCAGAAGCCACATTCAATTCATACGCCAACGACTGCATATCATAATCGGCTTGAGCAATTGTAGTACTGCTAAAGGTGTTTGTTTCAATAATATCGGCACCAGCTTCTAAATATTGTTTATGAATGCCAATGATGATATCGGGTTGGGTAATACTTAATAAATCGTTATTGCCTTTTACATCGGTATGCCAATCTTTAAAGCGTTCGCCTCTATAATCGGCTTCTTGTAATTTATGGCGTTGAATCATAGTGCCCATAGCACCATCTATAATTAAAATTCTTTCTTTTAAACAAGCTTGTATACTTTTCATGCGAATGCTTTAAACGTTTGCAAAAACTGTAAGGGTTAATAAATTTTAACGCAGCTTGTAATATGCTGTGTTGTTCTATGACTGAACAAAAAAAACGAGCATCCATTTGTAGAAGGGAAAATGTTTTTGCTTCGTTTATTAGTTCAAAAATTTAACTCAACGCTACAGTATGCTGATGACCGAACAATAAACAAATCTGCCAAAAGCAGTGCAAAATTAACATAAGAAAGCCGTAACACAAAATGTGCTACGGCTTTCGTTGGTTTTTGAGGACAATTGGATTTGGATTTACGAACAAGTCTTAGTGTAATTTGGATAAGGCTTTGGTTATGATATTGGATTTGGTTTTTGGATATTGGATAGTAAAGGGTATTGCTACCGGCATCAAGGCATTATAGCTTGATAAAATATATTTTTTCGTCTTTTGTAGGATTGTCGTCTTTTAATTGAATACTCGTAGCCGAACGCTGGGTAATCACCCAATTATGACTGAGTTTACGCAACAAAGGATCGGCTCCAAAATCGATACTGAATCTGGTAGCAGTTTCTACCCATGTGCCATTTACAGTTGTTGTGCCATAAGTAGCTGTAACTACACCACTGTTTAAAAAGGCAAATTGATAGCTATTGAATTTGTACGTTTCATCGGTTACATCCCAATACAAATTCAATTTCCAATTGCCGGAGGGAACTGCTTGAACTGTAGGCGCATTGCTAAAATCGTCGTTCTTAGAACAAGTAGAAGATTGCAATGTAGTAAACACTGTTACTAATATTAAGGCAAATAACAGGTTGAATGATTTTAAATGGTTTTGCTTTTTCATTTGGAATAATTTTAAGTTGATCAATGTTGGTACATCAAAATTGTTCAACTTTTCTGCTGCATAAAAACAAAATGTCCCGAACGGGTAAAATCAGTGCCCGAATCGGAGATTTGAATATCAACTTTAAGTTAGGTCTTGCGCAGTAAATGGCTAATACTTGCAATTCTTCTACAGTATAGTTACCTTTACATCCTTGAAGCGTATCATTTCCATATTTTTTATAAGTATTATACTTCTTTCACAAACTGAATTTCGGCAGTTAATGAAGTTGTCGACCTTGGTGAATCACTTCATGGAGCATAGAGCCGAAAATCCACATTTATCTTTTTTAGGGTATATCAGTTTACATTATTTTAATGGAAATTTGAAGGATAAAGATTACGAACGCGATCAACAATTACCTTTCAAAACTTCTGATTTAGCGGCAGCCATAACATTAAATATTCCATCACAAGTATTTATTGTTTTGCATCATCCTACATTACAACAAGAGAAAAAAATTCCGTTTTATTCGGCGCATATTCCTACTCAATCCAATACAGATATTTGGCAACCGCCCCGCATGATTTGCTGATTTATTTTTTAGACTGATTACACAACTCGATGTTTGTTTTCAGCATTACTCCATTTATTTATCGTAAAAATTTATCGCAATGAATGCAACACATATTCATTTGCTGTTGAATCATTTTCCAATTATAGGTACAATGATTGCAGCCTCTATATTGGGCTACGGCCACTTTGTAAAAAATTTAAGCACTCAACGCATCGCTATTACATTGCTTATTGTAATGTCTGTTTTTGCAGTTATCGTTCTTCAAACCGGCGAGCCCGCGGAAAAATCTATAGAACAATTGCCCGGTGTATCTAATGCCATGTTAGAAGCCCATGAAGATGCGGCCACATTAGCTTTTTGGTTATTGATTGCAACTTCGGTTTTTGGAATTGGTGCATTATTAAATGCAAAAAACAAACCATTGCTTTACCAAAGATTGGTTTCGTTAGTTCTTTTATTATCTATTTTAACCACCTTGGCTATGGCAAGAGCAGGCTATTTTGGCGGACAAATCAGGCATACAGAGATTCGTTCAACCAACAGTAATGTTAGTTCACCAAACAATGGAACGCCTGCTATTGACACGGAAAAAAATGTTGAAGAAAATGACCACAACAACAACGACAAAGATTAATATGTAAACTATGTTAAATAAAATCATCTCCTTTTCGATAAGGAATAAATTAATAGTGGGCATGTTGGTGCTTGCATTGGTGGGCTATGGTATTTACAGTGCCAGTAAATTGCCTATAGATGCGGTACCCGACATAACCAATAACCAAGTACTCATTATCACACCTTCGCCAGCATTAGGGGCCGCCGATATTGAACGTTTAATTACATTTCCTATTGAGCAAGCCACTCGAAATATTCATGGCATTATAGAGCAACGTTCTTTTAGCAGATTTGGATTGTCGCTCGTAACCATTGTTTTTGATGATAAAACAGATGTGTATTGGGCGCGTCAACAAGTTAGTGAACGATTGCTTCAAGTTCAAGCACAATTGCCTCCCGGATTAGGTACACCTTCTATGGGACCTGTTACAACCGGATTGGGCGAAATTTTTCAATATGTTGTAAAACCAAAACCCGGCTATGAAAGTAAATATTCGGCAACAGAATTGCGCACCATACAAGATTGGATTGTACGCCGACAATTATTGGGAACACCCGGTGTGGCCGATGTTAGCAGCTTTGGCGGAAAATTAAAGCAATATGAAATTGCGGTGAATTACGACAGGCTTAAGGCTAATAATTTAACCATAAAGGATTTGTTTACTGCTTTAGAAAACAACAATCAAAATACCGGTGGAGCATATATTGAAAAAGGGCCAACCGTTCTTTTTATTCGATCCGAAGGATTGGTAAAATCGATGGAGGATATTAGAAACGTGCTTATTAAAACACTGCCCAATGGTAATCCGGTTACGGTTGCAGATGTTGCTCAAGTACAAGAAGGAATGGCAACACGATATGGTGCAGTAACCTATAATAATCAAGGTGAAGTTGCAGGAGCGGTGGTGATGATGCTAAAGGGTGAAAACTCTTCAAAAGTTATTCAGGTGGTGAAAGTAAAAATTGCAGCAATAGAAAAAACTTTACCAGAAGGTGTTGTTATTGAACCTTTTCTCGACCGCACTAAAATGGTGAATAATGCCATTGGTACCGTTGAGAAAAACTTATTAGAGGGGGCATTAATTGTAGTTTTTATATTGGTATTGTTTTTAGGAAACCTGCGTGCGGGACTGTTAGTAGCATCTGTTATTCCATTGTCGATGTTGTTTGCCATCATCCTTATGAACATGTTTGGCGTAGGCGGCAATTTGATGAGCTTAGGCGCATTGGATTTTGGATTGATTGTAGATGGTGCCGTTATTATTGTAGAAGCCGTAATGCATCGTTTGCACCATAATAAACACTTTCAAGGAATGAACCGCATTGATCAAGATATGATGAATGAAGAAGTAAACCATTCGGCCAGTAAAATGATGAATGCGGCGGTATTTGGACAAATCATTATCCTCATTGTTTACCTCCCCATTTTGAGTTTACAAGGCATTGAAGGCAAAATGTTTAAGCCTATGGCACAAACTGTTGCGTTTGCTATTGTAGGTGCATTTTTATTGTCGCTTACATATGTGCCCATGATGAGCGCATTGGTTTTAAGTAAAAAAATAAAAACCTCTAAAAACTTTGCCGATAAAATGATGGGTGTACTTGAAAATATTTATCATCGTACACTAGAGTTTGTTTTAAAAATACCGAGGTTAGTGGTTGGTTCTACTTTGGTAATGTTTGTAATTGCTGTAATTATCCTGCTAAATCTTGGGGGTGAGTTTATTCCCAAATTGGAAGAAGGCGATTTTGCTGTAGATACAAGGGTTCTTACAGGAAGTTCTTTAAGTACTACAATAAAAGCTACGCAACAAACAGCCGATATATTGTTGAAGCGTTTTCCGGAAGTAGAAAAAGTGGTAACCAAAATTGGCAGTGGCGAAATTCCTACCGATCCAATGCCAATGGAAGCTTCTGATATGATGGTGATTTTAAAACCCAAATCGGAGTGGACATCTGCAAAAACATTTGATGAGCTTGCAGAGAAAATGAGTGCTGCTTTAGAAGATGTTCCGGGCATTACTGCAGGTTTTCAATTTCCTGTACAAATGCGATTTAATGAATTGATGACCGGTGGCCGGCAAGATGTGGTATGTAAAATATTTGGAGAAAATATTGATACGCTAGCATTTTATGCCGAAAAAATTGGCGCATTGGCACATGAAGTAGAAGGCGCAAAAGATGTGTATGTAGAAACGGTTAATGGTTTACCACAAATTGTAGTACAGTATAATCGTGCCGCTTTATCGCAATTTGGTTTGTCGGTTGCTGATGTAAACAACACATTACAATCGGCCTTTGCCGGTGCAGTAAGCGGACAAGTTTATGAAAACGAACGCAGGTTTGATTTGGTTGTTCGCTTAGATGGCAATAATAGAAAAGATGTAGAGGATGTTAGAAATTTACTCATTGCTACACCATCGGGGATGCAAATACCTTTGCAACAAGTAGCCGAAATTGATATAAAAGTAGGGCCCAATCAAATACAACGAGAAAACGCTCAACGCCGCATCACCGTTGGTTTTAATGTAAGAGGTAAAGATGTACAAACGGTGGTAAAAACATTGCAAGATAAAATCAATACTACGGTAAAACTCCCAACTGCGTATTTTATTACTTATGGCGGACAGTTTGAAAATTTAATTGCAGCAAAAGCACGATTAAGTATTGCGGTGCCGGTTTCTTTGTTGCTCATATTTGTAATGCTATATTTTGCTTTCAACTCAGTGAAGCAGGGCCTACTGATATACTCGGCCATTCCACTTTCTGCAATTGGTGGCGTATTTGCATTGGTTACAAGAGGCATGCCTTTTAGTATTTCTGCTGGAGTTGGATTTATTGCTTTGTTTGGTGTTGCTGTATTAAATGGCATTGTATTAATTACCGAGTTTAATTTATTACGCGATGCTGGTGTTAAAGATTTACGAGAACGGATATTGAAAGGAACGCGCATACGATTACGACCGGTATTGATGACGGCCGCTGTAGCTTCATTAGGATTTTTTCCGATGGCATTAAGTAATGGTGCAGGGGCAGAAGTGCAGCGTCCATTGGCAACCGTTGTAATTGGCGGATTGGTTACGGCTACCTTGCTAACCTTGCTCGTACTGCCTATTTTATACCTCTGGTTCGAAACCGAATCTACTCCAAAACCTCGTAAAAAATTAGTATTTCCAAAAATGAAAAAAAGAAGGATGAAAAAGAAAATACTGCCATTATTACTTTTGCTCATGAGTACAGGTACTTTGATGGCACAATCAAAAATTGCCCTGCAAGCAGCTATAGATACAGCGTTATCAAGAAATTTAGCGATACAATCAGCGGCTTTACAAATTGTGGCATCTGGAAAAATGGAAGGTACTGCAACAGAAATACCGTTTACAACAGTGAATGCAGAATATGGCCAAGTGAACAGCATACACAATGATACACGGTTGGGTATCAATCAAAGTTTTTCATTACCTGTTGTGTATAAACGAAAAAAGGCATGGTTGCAAAGCATAACAAAACTGGATATGGCCAATGCTCAAACAGTTCGATTAGAAATTAAAAATCAATTGAGCCAAATCTATTTTCAGTTGATGGTGTTGCAGCAAAAAAAGCAATTACTTCATCAAACCGACAGCATGTTGTATGCTATTCAACAAAGGCAACAAATACGTTTTGATGCAGGCGATGCCAATTTACTAGAAAAAACTGCAGCGGATGTTCAGCGCCAACAAGTGTTGAACCAATTGCAATACCTTAATGCTGATATTGTTTTACTGCAACAAGCATTTGCACGTTTACTCAATACAACAGTTTTGTATATGCCTGCTGATAGTAATCCTAAAGCCTCGTTAACCGGTGTGTTAGATAGTGTAGCAGTGCAACAACACCCTACTGTACAATTGGTATCGCAACAGCAAGAAGTGTTAAAAAAAATGGTGGCAGTGCAAAAGGCTGCAATGTTACCCCAGCTGAGTGTAGGTTATAATAACCAGTCGATTGTGGGAATTCAAAATATTGATGGTACTGACAAATATTTTGGTGCCATGAAAAGGTTTTCCTCTGTGCAATTGGGAGTGGGTATTCCGGTATTTAACAAGGCAGGTAAAGCAAGGGTACAAGCAGCATCTGCACAATTGAAAGTAGCAGAATCGGTTTATCAAGACACCTATCAAGGGCGATTATTAGAATGGCAACAGCTAAAAACAAAGTACCAACAACAAGTAAAAAACTTGGCATATTTTGAACAATCGGCATTAAAGCAAGCGCAAACATTAACTACGGAGGCCAATAGGCAATTTCAATCCGGTTCAATTGGTTTTTTAGAATGGTCGATGCTAATTCATCAAGCCATTGCTATTGAAACTAATTATTTACAAGCCATTGAAACGTATAATCAAACAGTTATTGCGTTGAACAATTTTAATCTTAATTAATTTTAAATAGTATGAAATCAATTTTTCAAAGTAGCATAGTAATCGTTTTTGCATTGCTATCGTGTAAAGGAAAAACAACTAGCTCCGAAGCGCCTGCATCGAAAGCTGTTTCAGAAACAGTTGTATTTACTGCAGCCCAAATTGCCAATGCAGGTATTCAAGTAGGCAAGCCCACTGTAGGCAATATGCGTACTTCCATTAAAGTAAATGGTGTAATTGATGTACCGCCACAGAATATGGTATCCATCAGTTTTCCTTTGGGTGGATATTTGAAATCTACCGATTTATTACCGGGTATGCGTGTACGAAAAGGACAATCCATTGCGGTGATGCAAGATCAACAGTTGATTCAGTTGCAACAAGATTATTTGATTGCACGTTCGAAGCAAGATTTGTTACAGAAAGAATACGAACGTCAGAAATTACTCAATGCAACTAAAACCAGCAGTGATAAGTTATTAGAGCAAACGCAAAGCGACTATCAAAATTTACGGATACAAGTAAATGCCTATCGCGAAAAGCTTTTAATGATAGGATTAAATCCAGCTTCATTAAATGAAAACAATATCAGCAGAACCATTTCAATTGTTTCGCCAATCAATGGATATGTTTCGGCAGTAAATGTAAATATTGGCAAGTATGTAAATCCATCGGATGTATTGTTTGAATTGGTGAATCCCGAGGATTTGCATTTGGCATTAACCGTTTTTGAGAAGGATATTCCATTAGTTGTACCCGGACAAAAAATAAAAGCACATCTTGCTAATAATCCATCAAAAGAATATAGTGCCTCAGTAATTTTAGTGAGTAAAAATTTAGATGCCAACAGAAGCGCTATTGTGCATTGTCATTTTGATCAAGCTAACCACGATTTATTGCCTGGCATGTTTTTGAATGCTTTACTTGATGTAAATGCTGCAGATGCAGTATTGGTGCCCGAATCGGCAGTGGTGCGGTTGGGTGCAACACAATATATTTTTATCGAAACACAAAAAGGTACATTTGAACGCATTGCCGTAACTACAGGAAACAGTGCAGATGGAAATGTAGAACTTACCGGCGATAACGTACAATCGTTCATCAATAAAAATGTAGTATTGCAAAACGCCTATGCCATTTTAATGAAAATGGAAAACAAGGCCGAATAAAATACCAGCTAAAGTTTATTCAAAAAAAATACATTTAACTTGAATAAACATTACTCATCCCCCAGCCATGCTTTGAAATCGGCGGAGCGTTCGGTGCTTACAATGGTTTCGTGTTTGGCAGGGGGATTTAATTTTATCAAAACCCTGCTTTTAGTGTAGGCAAACATTTCTGTGATGGCCTGAATGCTAATGATGTATTGCCGGTTTATGCGAAAAAAGTTTTTTGGATTTAATGCTTGCTCTAAAGCATCCATATTAAAATCTACTGTAAATCTTCTGCCTTCTTTTATAGTAAGGAAACTAATTTTATCTTCTGTATAGAAATAGGCAATGTCTTCTACATTGATGGTTTTAATATGATCGCCAAATCGCACAATAAACCTGGTTTTATAATTGGCAATAGTGTTAGGACTAATAGTTTCTAATAGTTTACTAAGATTTTCGTTTGCCGAATTATTAGTTTGGTGAAAATTTTTATATTTCTCAATCGCTTTCACCAATTCTTCCCTTTTAATGGGTTTTAATAAATAATCTACACTATTAACTTTAAAAGCATCGATGGCATATTGATCGTAAGCGGTAGTAAAAATTACCGGACAAGTAGCGTTAACAGCTTTAAAAATTTCGAAACTTAATCCGTCGGCCAATTGAATATCGGATAAAACCAAATCGGGCATTTTATTTTCTTTACACCATTTGATGGCGCTAGCAACCGATTCAATATGACCTAACACTTCTATAGTTGGATCAATTTCGAGCAGCATTTTACTTAATCTATTTGCTGCAGGTTCTTCATCTTCAATAATTAAAAGTCTCATGATATATTTTTTATTGCAGGTAATGAAACACTAAAGTATTGTTCGGTATGTTTGATGGCTACTTTGCCATTACATAATAAGTTATATCTACTTATTATATTTTGTAAGCCCATTCCGGCACCGACTTGTTTGCTGGTTCTTACGTTGATGTTGTTTTCAATTACAATGTATTGATCATCGCTGTATACTTTTACTAATAAAGGCGTATCTCTTGATACCGCATTATGTTTAACAGCGTTTTCCATCAATAATTGAAGCGTAAGCGGTGGAATCTTTATCGCTCTTTTTTCTGTATCTGTAAGATTAATATTCAACTGTAAATTATTGCCAAATCTTTTTTGTTGAAGATAGTAATATGTTTGAAGCAACTCAAGTTCTTCATTTAATGTAATTACATCTTTATCCCTGTAGTTTACGATGTTCCTAAAAAAGTCGGACAAATGCTCTACATAGTCTACTGCAACCGTTGGGTTTTCTTCAATGGTTGAAATTAATGTATTGAAGCTATTAAATAAAAAATGTGGATTTACTTGGTTGCGCAACACTTGAAATTGAAACTGAATTTTTTCTTGTTGTAATCTTTCTACTTTCCTTAAATCTTGTTCGCGTTTATGCACATACCAATATAGTAAGCCCGATATGGCTCCAATGGTGAGTAAGATAAACCACCATTTTTTCCAGAAAGGTTTATCGATGGTAAAAGTGTAAGCAGCTTCGGATGCACCATCGAAATTATTACTCAATGCCGATCTAACTCGAAACGTATATCTTCCGGGAGCTAGGCGTGGAAAGGTTTTGCTTCTATCTTGAGC
>JBMOEQ010000075.1:0-12886 GCA_049314655.1 Ferruginibacter sp.
ACAGGTTCAAAATAAAGTTTATCGGCAATATCAAAATCGGTACTTACCGTTTCGGGATTACAGTTTACCATGATGGCTTCGTATCCCGATTCTTTGATGGCTAATAGTCCGTGTACACAGCAGTAATCGAACTCAATGCCTTGTCCAATTCTATTAGGACCACTGCCTAAAACAATGATCTTCTTTTTGTTCGATACTTTACTTTCGTTCGATTCTTCCAATGCGCCTCCGGCTATGGGTTTATTTTCGAAAGTAGAATAGAAATAAGGTGTTTTGGCTTCAAATTCGGCACTACAAGTATCTACCATTTTAAACACCCGAGTGAGGCCCATTTTTTTACGGCGTTCGTAAATATCTTCGGCATTATCTTCCTTCATGATGCGCACAATTTGTTCATCACTGAAGCCTAAGAATTTTGCTTGTTCTAATAAATCGTCGGGCAATGTTTGTAGCGAATGTTGAGCAATAGCCTTTTCACATTCGCATATTTTTTGAATCTGGTAGATGAACCAACGATCGATGCGTGTAGATTCGCAAATGCGGCGCACACTTACCCCGGCCATCAAGGCATCTTTAATTCTAAAAATTCTATCCCATTTTGGCGTTTTGATGTACTCAATTAAATCTTCGGAATGCATCAAGCTTTTTCCATAATAGCCTAAACCAACGGCTTCGTTTTCTAAACTCTGACAAGCTTTTTGTATCGCTTCGGCAAAGCTTCTGCCAATGGCCATTACCTCGCCAACCGATTTCATTTGTAAACCTAAAGTATCGTTGGCACCTTTAAATTTATCGAAATTCCAGCGGGGTATTTTAACAATCACATAATCTAATGCCGGTTCAAAAAACGCGGAAGTAGATTGGGTGATTTGATTTTTCAATTCATCTAAATGATAGCCTATAGCCAGTTTAGCGGCAATTTTTGCAATAGGATATCCGGTTGCTTTTGAAGCCAATGCAGAAGATCGGCTCACCCTTGGATTAATTTCAATGGCGATAATTTCTTCGGTTTCGGGATTGAGGGCAAACTGTACATTACATCCACCAGCAAAATTTCCAAGATTGCGCATCATGCTAATGGCGGTATTGCGCATGAGTTGATAAGCTGTATCACTCAATGTCATGGCCGGCGCTACAGTAATACTATCACCGGTATGCACGCCCATTGGATCAAAATTTTCTACGGTACAAATGATGACTACATTGTCGGCCGAATCGCGTAACAATTCTAATTCATATTCTTTCCATCCTAAAACGGCTTGTTCAACCAACACTTCATGAATAGGAGATGCAGTTAATCCATTATTTAATGCTTCATCTAAATCGTCTTTCGAATGTACAAATCCACCACCGGTTCCACCTAAAGTAAAAGACGGACGAATTACCAATGGAAAGCCTATCTCTTGAGCAAATTCTTTTCCTTCTAAAAATGAATTTGCCGTACGTGCCGGCGCAACCGGAATGCCCATTTGAATCATCCATTGGCGAAATTTTTCTCGGTCTTCAGCTTTGTCAATCGCCTTAATATCTACCCCAATCAATTGTACATTGTATTTCTCCCAAACGCCCAATTCATCGGCTTCTTTACAAAGATTGAGCGCTGTTTGTCCGCCCATTGTTGGAAGCACGGCATCAATTTGGTTTTCTTCCAAAATTTGCTCAATACTTTCTACAGTTAGTGGAAGCAGATAAACTCGGTCGGCCATCATTGGATCGGTCATGATGGTAGCCGGATTACTGTTGATTAAAATTACTTTGATTCCTTCTTCACGTAAGCTACGAGCGGCTTGTGTTCCGGAATAATCAAATTCACAGGCTTGTCCGATAATAATAGGACCCGAGCCAATAATCAATACGGAGTTGATGGAAGTGTTTTTTGGCATAGTATTTTGCCGATATGTTGGCGTGCAAAAGTAGTTGTAAATACGTTAAATAAAAAGTGTAGCGCGAATACATTTTAAAGTTATTGTGGAGGGATGTAGATTTGTGCTAATGGATTTAATCAAAAACTATTGCATTCGTTATTGTGTACCAGCAGTTTTACTCATTTGCTGCATGGTTATGTTACCGAATTTAGAAGCCCAAATTTTTCCTCAAAAAAATTATCCTCAAGGGTTTTTTGTTTGGCCGGTAGAAGCTAAGGTTGGATTGGCGGCAAATTTTGGAGAATTACGTCCCAATCATTTTCATATGGGATTGGATTGTAAAACCGATCAAAAAGAAAATGCCCCCATTTTAGCTGCAGGCGATGGCTATATTGCTAAAGTGAAAATTGAGCCTTATGGTTTTGGTAGAGCAATTTATATTAACCACCCCAATGGACTTACTACTTTATATGCGCATTTAAATGATTTTAATCCGGAGTTGGAAGCCTATGTAACCCAACAACAATATGCACAAAAGCGTTGGGATATTTTTATAGATATTCCGCCATCATTATTTCCTGTTGAAGCCGGACAATTCATTGCTTACAGCGGCAATACCGGCGGGTCGCAAGGGCCACATTTGCATTTTGAAGTACGAGATACAAAAACCGATAAAGTGTTGAATCCATTGTTGATGGATTTTGGTATTGAAGACAATGTACCGCCCGATATTATTCGTTTAGCCGTATATGATAGAAATCTTAGTATATACGAACAAACACCAAAGTTTATACCTATTAAAAAAGTAAATGGTGTATATCAACCAGTAGGAAAAATTGCCCCCTTCAATACCGATAAAGTAAGTTTTGCCATTACTGCATATGATAGGTATACGGGCTCTACCAATCAAAATGGCATTTACGAAGCCATTGTTTTTGATAACGATGCAGCCATTGCCGGATTTCAATTAGATAGCATTAGTTACGATGAAACGAGGTATTTGAATGCGCAAATAGATTTTAAATTGCGTTCAAGTGGCGGTCCGTTTGTGCAACATTTATCAAGGATGCCGGGATATGTACCGGGTGTGTATACCGATTTTAAGGGCGATGGAGTAATTGAATTGAACGATACAACGGTTCATCATATTAGTATTACCGCAAGCGATCCCAATCAAAATAAAGCCACTTTAAATTTCGATATTCAGCGTGCATGGAATTATGTACCGCCGATAAACAAACCTAATGCACAAAAGCAAGCAGTAATGTTTCATCCTGGGTTCATCAATATTTTTGAAAACAGTATGGTTCAATTTTATTTGGCCGAAAATCAAATTTATGATTCATTGCGGGTGAAGTACAGCAGTTTCGCCGATGGAAAAGGAAGATTAACCCACCAATTATTAGGGGGCATTGTTCCCTTACATACCTTTTTCTCCATCCGTATGAAAAACACCACCACCGCTAATCCAACCAAATTAGTGATTAAAAGATTTTGGAATGGAAAGGATGATTATAAAAAAGCAGAGTCGGTGCATGGTAAAGAACCCGGTTGGTATCAAGCTTCATTTAAGGCATTAGGTAATTTTCAATTGTATGAAGATGTAACACCACCTACCATTACCCCAATTGGTTTTAAAGAAGGGATGAATGCCGCTAAACTAAATCGATTGGCTTTTGTTATTAAAGACGATTCGGAAGACATATACAATTTTACAGCAACACTCGATGGACAATGGTTGCGATTCAGCAACGATAAAGGAAAAACGTTTATTTATAAGTTTGATGAACATTGTTTACCCGGCGAACACGAATTGATTTTAGTTGCAGAAGATTGTGTGGGCAACCGAACCGAAAAAATATATCATTTCACTCGATAAAAATTATTGAATATGGCCAGTTTAACAGAAGGTAAAAAAGCACCTGCATTTAAAGGTATTGATCAAAACGGAGCATCTATTTCTTTGAAAGATTTCGTCGGTAAAAAAATCATTTTGTATTTCTATCCAAAAGATGATACGCCGGGATGTACAGCACAAGCCTGTAATTTGCGCGACAATTACAAAGCACTAATTAAGAAAGGATTTGTAGTGATTGGGGTAAGTGCCGATCCGGTAAAAAAGCATAAGAAATTTGAAGAAAAGTACAGTTTACCTTTTCCGCTTATTGCCGATGAAGACAAAGTAATTGTTGAAAAATATGGGGTTTGGGGCGAAAAGAAATTTATGGGCAAAACCTATTTAGGTATTACACGTACTACATTTTTAATAGGCGAAGATGGCAAGATCAAAAAGATCATTGCTAAGCCCGATACAGCTAATCATACCGAAGAAGTGCTTAATGCATGGAAAGCCATTGGATAAGCTAACGCTTCAAAATATTACCATTAAAGAAAACGCTTGGATTGCTAAGTTGGCGGCTGCACGATTAAAATCGAGTAGCATGGCTATTGTGTTGGGTAAAACCATTTATTTGTATGGCACAACAAGAAACGATTTTCTTCAAAATACACGTTGGGTGAAGCATGAAATCTGTCATGTACAACAATTCCACCGCGAAGGATTTTTACTTTTCTTGATTAAATATTTATGGGAATCATTGAGGCACGGATATTATAACAATAAGTATGAAGTGGAGGCAAGGCAAGCGGAAGAAAAAGGGTTAGGGGTTTAGATAGCGGCTTATTACTTTAGAAACTCTATAAACTTTAGATGCTTTATATACTTTATATTCCTTTTCAACACTATATGCTTTCTTAAAATACAAGAAACTACGTAAGTTATGCTTGAACATTAATCCACCCACTTACCCTTATTTTTCGCATCTTTGCCATTCAAAATTTTACGATGAAACTAGCCACAAAAATTATACATGCAGGCGCTACTCCCGATCCCAGTACCGGTGCTATTATGACGCCCATTTATCAAACCAGTACTTATGTACAATCTGCTCCCGGGCAACATCAAGGATACGAGTATGCCCGTAGTCAGAACCCCACCCGTAAAGCCTTAGAAGATGCATTGGCCATCATAGAAAATGCAAAATTTGCATTGGCATTCAGCAGTGGAGTTGCAGCTACCGATGCCGTAATTAAATTATTAGAACCCGGCGATGAAGTAATTGCAGCCAATGATATGTATGGCGGTACGTATAGGTTGTTTACCAAAGTATTTGAAAAGTTTGGCATCAAATTCATTTATGTAGATACTACCAATGCCGATAATGTTGCCAAAGCCATCACCCCAAAATCGAAATTAATTTGGATTGAAACCCCTACCAATCCATTAATGAATATTACCGATATTGAAGCCGTTGCAAAAATTTCGAAAGCTGCAGGAACCATACTTTGTGTAGATAATACTTTTGCTTCTCCTTACTTACAAAATCCATTAGATAATGGTGCAGATATAGTAATGCATTCGGCAACTAAATATTTAGGCGGACATAGCGATGTAATTCAGGGCGCATTGATGATGAACGATGAAAGCTTGAGAGAAAGATTATACTTCATACAAAAAAGTTGTGGTGCTGTTCCGGGACCAATGGATTGTTTCTTGGTATTGAGGGGCATTAAAACCTTGCATTTACGTATGGAGCGCCATTGCGAAAATGGAATTAAAGTGGCCCATTATTTACGCCATCATCCAAAAGTAGAAAGGGTGTATTGGTGCGGATTTGAAGACCATCACAACCATGCCATTGCTGCAAAACAAATGCGTGGTTTTGGCGGTATGATGAGTTTTACTTTAAAAGACAATAGCGTAGAAGCAGCAACAAAAGTATTGTCCTCTACCCATTTATTTTCATTGGCCGAAAGTTTAGGCGGTGTAGAATCATTAATCAATCATCCTGCAAGTATGACGCATGCAAGTATTCCTCGCGAGGAACGCATCAAAAACGGATTGAGTGATGGACTCATTCGATTAAGCGTAGGTGTAGAAGATGCCGATGATTTGATTGCAGATTTACAACAAGCCATAGGATAAAAAAATTGGCGGCAATAGATTCAATGCTATTGCCGCCAATTATATCGATTAAATTTATGCAGTAAACTAAGGCGCCAATGCCTTTTAAAGTTTATTGATTTTTTGAACTACAGTTTCCCCGTCTTTTAAGGTTATTTTTAATACATATACACCTTTTAAAAGTTCAGCAATATTTAGGCTTGGTTGGGCAAAATCCCATTGTTGTACCAATTTACCTGTAATGTTGTATAAGCTGATATTTTTAATATCCAACCAATTTGAAATATTAATTACTGCCGTTGTAGGGTTAGGATATATACTCAGGGATGTGGTGGTATTTTGATGGATTAACGCAATGGGGCTATATTTAAATTTACCATCTACATCTATTTGTTTAACACGATAGTAGTATTTTTTCGCCGCGTTATTAATCCTATTATCTATAAATGTGTACGAGTTTGAAGGTTGATTTTTTGCGGCAATATTATTCATCAACTCGAAAGCAATACCATCTATGCTTCTTTCAATTTCGAAATGAGAAACGTTTTGTTCGTTAGCGGTTTTCCAAGTAACACAAATTTGTTGGGGAGCACATTTTTGAGCTGTGATACTTAAAAAGTTTAAAGGCAAAGGGTTTAAAATAAAATCGTAAGCAGCAATTATAAAATCTTTACGATTAGAAGTTTCTACAAAGCCGCCGGCATATACAAAGCCGCCATTCATATACGCACAATTCAATTGTTCATTTGCGCCATTGATAAAATCTTTATTTACTAATCCATTATTGAATGTACCGCTCAAAACGCCGGTGCTGCTGTATTTGGCGAGCATAAAATTATAGCCATCAACATTACTTCTACCGGTAGCGGCTACAATAATTGCGCCATCGCTTTGTAAGCTAAGGGCTTTTATTGTTTCTCCATCAAAGCCTAAATTTGTTTGAACAAGACCATTTGTTCCAAAAGTTGGATCAATGGTTCCATTAGCTAAAAAACGCAGCATGGCAAAATCGTTTTGATTAAGTGCAGCATCTCCGGCAGCACCTCCTGCTAAAATTATTTTACCATCCGGCTGAATATAAAGTGCATAGGCGGTTGCTGTGTTGTTACCAAAACTTACCGATTGTCTGGAAACGCCATTAAATGTAAGATCGGGCGTTCCGTTATCGTTGAATCGTATGGCATAAAAATTATTATCACTATTGCCTACAGCCAATATTTTGCCATCGTTTTGTACAGCAAGTGCGTACCCTACTTCATTGCTATAGGTACTAAAAGTTCCGGTTGCTTATCCCGAAGAACCAAATGTATTGTCTTTAGTACCATCTGCATTAAAACGAATGACCACTAAATTACTTTGAGTTTGATTGAGGGTTATTGTACCAGCAGAACCGGTTACCAATATTTTTCCAGAAGGTAAAATAACGATATCGTTTGCGGGCCCCATTTGATCGGTTGCAGTAAATATTGGAATTGTAAGGATATTGGTTCTTCCCCCGGTTCCAAAAGTATTGTCGATGGTTCCATCAGCATTGTATCGGGCAATACCCAAACCGCCGGCCTTACTTTGTCCGGTAATAACAATTTTTCCATCGGATTGTAATGCAACCGCATTGGCACTTACACTATTAGAAATGGTATATTCTTGAACAATACCATTTGTGCCAAATGTGCTATCCAATGTTCCATTGGGTTTATACCTTGCCATTGCCAGTCCGTTTTGTGAGGTATATTGAGTAGCAGGCACGGCCAGTACTTTATTAGTAGATCCAACGGCCAATATTTTACCATCGGGTTGTACAACAACGTCTTTAACAATATCATCGCTGCTGTTAATATTCCATATCAATTTGCCATCGGTGTCGAAGCTATTATCCGGTAATCCGCTGGCCGTAAATTTATTTATACCTAAAAAAGATAAAGAATAGGGTGTAGATACCAATCCGCCAGCATAAATTTTTCCTTCGGCACTTAACCCAATACATATTCCTTCATCAAAATTGCTTGGATCGAAGTTAGATTGTATGATGCCGTTGCCATTGAGGCTATTATCGAAGGCACCGGATAAGGCATTTTTAGTAATTGCAAAACCGTTATTTCCGGGCAAATTGCCAACATCATGCATGCAATAAATACTGTTATTTACAAGGGCAATTTCTTTCAGATAAGAACCTCCGAAAGAACCTGCTACTGGAAAAGGCATATCTAATATTCCGTCGGTATCAAAGCTTAAGTCTTTTGTACCATTTGTATTATACCTTATCAGAAAGGAAATAAACTCTGTTCCAACATATCGGCTACCGCCAACCAAAATTTTATTATCGTTTTGAAAGGTAATATCATTGGCATAGGCATTACTAGAAAATGGATCTAATAAAATTCCATCGGTATCAAACCCCGTATCAAGAGCGCCGGAATTGGTAAGTTTTACAACAGATAAACTTCGTACGCCTATTGTAGGATAACTAGATCCTGCAGCAATGATACTACCATCATCAAAAACGGCAATACATGAAGGTACATCTGAAGTGCCGCTAGAAACAGCAACAATTGTTATGCCATCACTGTCAAAACTATTGTCTAAAATACCATTTGAGGTAAGTCGTGCAATGCCAAATTTTGTAGTAGTAACATTAATGCTTGTTATCGCCGTGCCGCAGACAACAATGTTTCCATTGCTCTGAACCGCAATGTCTTCTACACCAGAGCCTAAACCCATCTTAAACGATACGCGACCAATTTGAGCAAAACTACTATCTATACTACCATCGCTATTAAATCTTGCAATGCCACTCATTCCACTCAATGCGCTAGTAGAACCACCGAGCAATATTTTTCCATCTGCTTGCAAAGCCGCTGATGTTGCAGAAAAATTATTGCAAGTGGCAATACCGTTAATGCCAAAACTATTGTCTATTGTTCCACCGGGAAGTATTTTTATTATACTAGTAACCGCATTGTTTTTTATTACTGCTAGAACCATATCACCGGCTAAAGGTAAAACCCTAAGGATACTACCTCCACCAATGCCATTGGTGTTTTCGATATTGGTATGTACAAATCCTTTGCCTCCAAATTGGGAAACTAGTGATACGGGTTGACTTTTTACTGTACAAATAATTATACTAAAAAGTAGATTGATTGCAATTGATTTCATCATGTATGTAGAATTGTTCATACATGCAATTTCAATATATAAAAGTAGCTTTAGATACGACGAACTGCGTATTTACAGTGAATTTGAAGGATATTATTTTTAGTAAATACGTGTTATTGGGTATTGTGTGATAATGAAATACTATATCAAATTGTAAAACATATTTTTTTAAAGAAACTGGAATGATTTGCATGAAATTCAAAACGACAGCTTGTTTAATTTTACTTCAATAGGATCAATGCAAATGCAGGCTAAAATTTTTCAAAAACCCCCAGTCCAAACAATGCAAAATCATATTTAACAGGATCGTTTTTGTCGAAACTTCTTAGCATCGCATCCAACTCCTGCACTGCTTTTGCATCATTTTGTTTTCTAAACAATAGGCCTAATTTTCGAGCAACATTACCGGAGTGTACATCGAGCGGACAACTCAAAATACTCGGTGATATAGATTTCCAAATACCAAAATCAACACCGCAATTATCTTGTCTGATCATCCATCGAAGATACATGTTGATGCGCTTTGCTGCCGAACCGGTAAAGGGATCTGAAATATGTTTGGTTGTTCTGGTTGGATGTGGAATAGAGAAGAACGTATTTTTAAAATGATGAATGGCCGGTTGTAAACTATCTGTTTGTACATGTTGCATAAAAATATTTTCTATGCTTAGATGGTTGGTGTAGATGTTCTTTAAACTTTTTATAAAAAATGCAAGGTCTTCGTAATTGAAAGTTCGGTGTACAAATGGTTTTAATTGTTTTAATTCCTTAGCCGAATGATTGCGTACAAAATCATGCGGGGCATTGCCCATCAATTCCATTAAATAATGTCCGTTTTTAACAATGGCTTTTCTGTTTCCCCATGCAATGGTAGCCACTAAAAAACCGGCAATTTCAATATCTTGTTTTAAGGTATATCGATGTGGAATGGCAATAGGATCTACTTCAATGAAATTGGATTGATTGTATAAACCTACTTTATAATCTAAAAACTCTTTTAATGCCGCTTGTTCCACGCTGTTGATTTAAACATAAAATTAATTACAAAATAATCATAGTTGATGTTTGAATTGCATCTGCTTATATTTAGTACGATTACTTTAAGTAAAAGTAATTTCAATAGTACATTTAAGTAACTTGTTGTTCATTTTACGGTTGGCTTGAATAAAATAATACTACATGCTAAATCCCGAACTTATACCTGCTATCAATAAAGATTTTTCGCTTCAATTATCCGAAGCGTCAAATCAAGATCAATTATTAATTGATTTAGCGCTTTACATCAATCATTTAATTAAAACCGATTTTAATAAGTTGCTTACTTTATTGTATCGGATAGATGTAAATGAAAATAAGTTGAAGAATTTATTGAAAGAAAAACCCAATGATAATGCCGGTGAACTCATAGCACAATTGATTATTGAACGACAATTACAGAAAATAAAAACCCGTTGGGAGTTTAGCCAACGGGATACAAATTTTACGGAAGAAGAACTGTTGTAGTTTTATTTGAACATCAATTCGCTCACTTTTTCTTTATCTTCTTTTTCTTTTTTCAAATCGAACATTGTACCAAATACTCTATCCCATAATGTGGTACTTACTCCAAATCCTTGTTGTTCGTTTTTATAATGGTGTAAATGATGATTGCGCCATAACGGTTTCATCCATTTAAAAGGCGGGTTCCAAGCATGGATGGCGTAATGCATAGTGCCATACAACAAATAGCCAATCATAAAGCCCGGGAAAAATGCAAAAGCATAAGCTTGTACACCTAATAAATATGAGATAAAATAGATTGTAGAAAAAATGGTTGATGCTAAAATTAAACTGGGTACCGGAGGCATAAACAAACGTTCTCTATCTCTCGGATATTCGTGGTGGTTACCATGGATGATGTAAATAAATTTCATAGCTTTTTCACTTTCGGCAATAAAATGAAAAGCAAAACGGTGGATGCAGTATTCAAATAAGGTCCAAACAAACATTCCTGCAACAAAAACATAGGCTATTCGGCCAATACTGATTTCTTTATAAGCATGTGCGTAGTAAAGAAAAAAACTAACGATTGGAATATACATACCCCATATTACTAAAGGATGGGTTTTGGTAAGGTATTCGAGATACTCGTTTTTAAAAAGTTGTGCCTGACCCTTATTGTGAATTTTATCGAATTTCATAATCCAGAATTATTGAGCAAATTTAAGAATATTGGCAATACTAGACATTGCGATAAGCGGAATGAACGATTTATATTACCTATTTTTGACAGAATTTAACAACGCCAAATGAAATTAGTTACTTATTTAAAAGACGGCCACGACCAATTGGCCATGTTAGTAGACGGTAAATTGTATGATACCGACAGTTTGCACAGCGATTTACCCATCAGTATGGCTATGTTTCTCAATTATTGGGAAGATATGTATCCATTGGCACTAGCAGTAGAACAAAGAGTAAAAGAAGGACTGGTTAGAAGCTCATTAGCTATACCTTTTGAGTCGGTTGATTTATTGGCACCTGTACCCCATCCTACCAGTTGCAGAGATGGATATGCTTTTCGCCAGCATGTTGCAGCTGCTCGTAGAAACCGTAAAGTAGAGATGATTCCCGAATTTGATCAATATCCTATTTTCTATTTCACGAATCACAATAGTATTCAAGGGCCTGGAGATATTTTATGCATGCCCGATCATTTCGAAAAATTAGATTTTGAATTAGAAGCTGCCATTGTTATTTGTAAATCGGGCAGAAATATTCCTGCTGCCGAAGCGGATGAATATATCGGAGGTTTAATGATTATGAATGATATGAGTGCTCGTAGATTGCAAATGGAAGAAATGTTGCTCAATCTAGGACCGGCAAAAGGAAAGGATTTTTCAACGGTAATTGGTCCAATGTTGGTAACCCTCGATGAATTAAAAGATTTTGAAGTAGCACCCAAACCCAACCACACCGGCAAAGCTTGGAACTTAACCATGAAATGTAAGGTTAATGGCATACAAGTGAGCGAAGGTAATGTTGCTGATATGGATTGGACATTTGCCGAAATCATAGAACGCTGCAGTTATGGAGCAAATTTATATGCCGGCGATGTAATTGGAAGCGGAACCGTAGGTACAGGTTGTTTTTTAGAATTGAATGGCACCGGTAAACTCAATGATCCAAATTATACAGAACAATGGCTGCAACCCGGTGATGTGGTTGAAATGGAAATTGACGGGCTTGGACTTTTAAGCAATACTATTGTTAAAGAAGATTCGGATTTTTCGATATTGAGTTTGAAGAAATAAGTTGAAGTTGCGATAACTCAACCGCTTTTTGCAGGTTACAAACCCGTATAATAGCTTTAATTTTTGAGGGAATAACGTGAGTAGAAATAGTTCATTTTTTTAATTTGGATGCATGAAGGTTTCCAAAGAAAAATTAAATGAATGGGGTGCAATCATCCTCGATTCTAGTATTGCTGTTCATAAAGAATTAGGTCCAGGTTTATTAGAATCAGCATACAAATCTGCATTAATGTATGAACTAAAATGGAGAGGATTAAAAGTACGGGCTAATGTTCCGGTAGATTTTGTTTATAAATATGCTTTACTAGATAAAGTTTATGTCCTTGATTTATTGGTTGAAAATGAAATTATTATCGAAATAAAAGCTACCGAAGGGTTACATCCTATATTTACAGCTCAGCTTATTACGTATTTAAAATTATACCATCGAAACTTGGGTTATTTAATCAACTTTAATGTTCCATTATTGAAGGATGGATTTAAGCGGATTGTTTATAATTTCTAAATACTTTGTATAAATGTTTAACCGCAGAGTAGCAGAGCCGCAGAGGTATCGCAGAGAGATTCTATTTTAACTCAGCGTAACTCCTTTTCTCTTTTTTCTCCGC
>JBMOEQ010000076.1:0-12785 GCA_049314655.1 Ferruginibacter sp.
TACCGCCAACACCGCCGGTTACCCCTTTATATTTTCCTCCAACCAGTGGAAGCACTTGGGATAATGTTACACCGGCAAGTTTGGGTTGGAACGAAACTGAATTAAATAATCTCTATACTTTTTTGCAAACTAAAAACACCAAGGCTTTTATCATTTTAAAAAATGGTAAAATAGTTGCAGAAAAATATTTTGGAACTTTTACGGCCGACAGCACTTGGTATTGGGCATCTGCAGGAAAAACAGTTACAGCAATGTTAGTAGGCATTGCACAAAAAGAAGGCTTATTGAATATCAATGATAAAAGTTCGCAATATTTAGGTACCGGTTGGACGAGCCTTCCACTTGCCAAAGAAAATTTAATTACCATTCGGCATCAATTAACCATGACAAGCGGTTTAGACGACAATGTGCCCGATAGAGATTGCACTACGCCATCTTGTTTGATATACAAAGCAGATGCAGGAACAAGATGGGCATATCATAATGCACCCTATACGTTATTGGATAAGGTTATTGAATCGGCAAGCGGACAAACATTCAATGCGTATTTTCAATCAAAAATCAGGAATAAAGTAGGCATGACCGGCGTTTGGTTACCCAGTGGATCTAACAATGTATATTTCAGTAATGCTAGAAGTATGGCAAGGTTTGGCCTGTTGATGTTAAACAAAGGTCAATGGGACCTAACACCGATATTAAACGACAGCAGCTATTTTAATGCTCAAATCAATAGTTCGCAAAGCATCAATCCAGCTTATGGCTATTTAACTTGGTTGAATGGAAAAACCAGTTTTATGATGCCCACATTACAAACCCTTTTCCCAGGTTCATTAACACCTAATGCGCCTGCAGATATGTATGCAGCATTGGGAAAAAATGATCAAAAAGTTTATGTAGTGCCTTCTCAAAAACTAGTAGTGATACGAATGGGTGAAGCAGCAGGCTCTACACAATTGGCCATTTCTAGTTTTGATAACGAACTTTGGGGAAAGCTAAAAAATGTTATTTCTTTTTAAGCGAATTTTGATTAAAGGAAAATGCTAAAGGGCTTTTTTATGCTATCCACCTTATACCATTTTCTTCAAATCTAATTTTTCGTTGGCGAAATAAATTGCCTGTAGTCATTTTGAAAGTCTTCTTGCTCATTCCAAAAAAATCATAAATCGCATCCGGATCAGATTTATCGTGGAAAGGCAAAAAGCCATTATTTTCTTTTAGAAGACGTGTAATTTTATCAGCCTCATCTTCTACCCTTTTGTACCCAGACTTTCCTGCGGCAACATCAATTCTAAAACGATCATTTTTATCTAATGATTCGGGATATACTTTTTTAATGAATCCTTTAAAATAGTCGCCTTCACTGATGTTTCTATAAATTTCATTGAAATGTAAAACACCGGTATGTATATTATTGATGATGCATACATACCCAATATCTGTACGGCGATAAACCAATAAATCTACCTCATCTAATTCTTTTACAGTAAGATTTTCGTTGCTTAGAAATGGTTCAATTTTTTCCGTTGCCGCTAATCTTCCGGTTTGTTCATCGATGTATAATTTCACCAAATAATCGCCATTGGGGCGCATGCCAACACGTTGTTTAGAGCGATGCACAAAAAGATCTTTCATCAAACCCAAATCTAAAAATGCGCCTTGTTCGGTTACAGATACTGCGCGCAATTTTACAATATCACCCAAAACTGCTTTAGGTTTTTGTGTAGTAGCTATCAACCGATCTTCTCCATCATGATATACAAAAACATTAATTTCATCGCCAACTTTTGCACCCGGTGGCACAAATCGAGTAGGCAATAAAATACCGGTTTCGCCATCGTCTAAATACAAACCAAAATCCACTGCCCGAAGAACTTTTAATGTGTTATAGGTGCCTACTTGAATCATGATTTTTTATTTATATACGGTTTGTATGAAGAAAGAATGTTGAATACTGGTTTAGTGGTTTAGAAGTTTAGCGTTGCCTATAAAACTTTATATGCTTAATAATCTTTATAAACTAAAAACATCACCAAGATCACAAACATTCAACATTTAACACTCAACATTAAACATTAATCCTCGCCTCCCGGATTAAACAGTCCTTTTACAAATTGAGTTTTATCAAATACCAAAAGATCAGTTGCTTTTTCTCCTACACCAATAAACTTAACCGGAATACTGAATTGATGGGCGATTGCCAAAACGATACCACCTTTTGCCGTACCATCTAATTTGGTAATGGTTAATGCGGTAACATCGGTAGCTGCAGTAAAATGACGCGCTTGCTCCAATGCGTTTTGTCCGGTACTACCATCTAAAACCAACATCACTTCATGCGGTGCATCGGGAATTACTTTTTGGATCACTCTTTTAATTTTACTGAGTTCGTCCATTAAATGTGCTTTGTTATGCAATCTTCCTGCGGTATCAATCAAAATAACATCCGAATTACGGGCTACGCCACTTACAACGGTATCGTAAGCCACAGATGCCGGATCGCTACCCATTTCTTTTTTAACTATAGGAACGCCGGTTCTTTCGCTCCAAATGGTTAATTGATCTACTGCTGCTGCTCTAAAGGTATCTGCAGCACCTAGTAACACAGATTTGCCTGCCAATGAAAAGTTATGGGCCAGTTTGCCTATAGTGGTTGTTTTGCCAACGCCATTAACGCCAACCACCAAAACTACATGTGGTTTATGCCCAATTGGCAACTCGTAGTTTTCGTAACTGTTATCTGAGGGTGCATCAACCAAAATTTGCTCAATTTCGGCACGCAATATTTGATTGAGCTCGGTGGTGTTGAGGTATTTATCCTTGGCTACTCGATCTTCAATTCTTTTAATGATTTCTACGGTGGTTTCAATACCCACATCAGAGCTTACTAAAGCTTCTTCTAATTGATCAAGTACTTCGGCATCTACCTTACTTTTACCGGCAATAGCTTTTGTGATTTTGCTAAAAAATCCTTCACGTGTTTTTTCTAAACCTTGGTCTAAGGTTTCTTGCTGTTGCTTTTTTCCAAAAAGTTTATCAAAAAATCCCATGTTCGTTTACCTCCTGAGCATTTTGATGATTATAATAGAATTGCCATTATTTACGGCAGGTACAAAATTAAGAAAGCTGTTCCGATAATACCGGAACAGCTTTATATCATTAAATTTTACTGACATCAATTAAGAAGCCAAAAAATCTTTGATTTTGTCTTTGTGTACGATTGCTTCCTTAAAAGTATACGCACCTGTTTTCGGACTGCGAAGGGCACGAATTACTTTTGTCCAGTTTTTTGCATCTGCTGCGGCTTTCTGGTCTTTGGTTTTAATCGCGGTTTTAGCTGCTTTTGCCATGACTATGTATTTTGAAAAATTTTAAATGAAATGTAAACACACTTAACAATTAGGATAGCCTTTACTATCTTAACGATTGAGCAAGATTACTTGATTTCTTTATGTACAGTAACCTTTTTAAGAATTGGATTGTATTTTTTCAATTCCAATCTTTCAGGTGTGTTCTTTTTATTTTTTTCAGAGATGTAGCGGCTGGTTCCTGGTTTACCGCTGGTTTTATGCTCCGTGCATTCCAGAATAACCTGTACCCTGTTTCCTTTCTTTGCCATTTTTTTAAATTTTTATGTTTACCAAATACCCGTAGGAAATGGTGGAATTAAATTTTTTCGCCAGCAGCTCTAAGTTCTTTTACTACTGATAACAAACCATTTTTATTGATGGTGCGGATAGCTTCAGAAGATACTTTTAAAGTAATCCACTTGTCTTCCTCAGCCAAGAAATAACGCTTGGTTTGCAAGTTTGGTAAAAACCTACGCTTGGTTTTGATGTTCGAATGCGACACTTTGTTACCTGTAATTGGCTTCTTACCTGTAACCTGACATACTCTAGCCATAGTACTAATTTTTTGGACGGCAAAGGTAATGAAATAAATTAAAATTTGTGAAGGAAAATTCAAAAAATATTTATAATCGTGGATATCTTCTCCTATCTCCTTACTAAACAAGCTGATTTTTACTTTTAATACTGGTTCTAACCATCTGTAAAACCACTGCAAGTATGATTAAAAGTACGCCTAAATAGAATTGAATGCTCAAATCGTGGTTTTCCCCAAAAATTAAGAATGCCAATAAAATGGAATAAACCGGTTCTAAATTATAGCTTAAATTAGATGTAAAGGCCGAAATTTTTCTTAATGCATTGAGTTGCAAGTAAAAACTGTACACCGTACATACATTTGCTAGAAGGAGCAGCCACATCCAATCTGTTTTTGTTGGCAAATAATAATCCGCAGGAAATTGCCATAAATATATCGGCAATAAAAATAGTAGTCCTATAAAACCACCCAACATGAGGTAAAAAGTTAGTATCCCCGGACTAAACCGTTTCAATAAATTCTTATTATATATAGGAAACAAAGCACTGCCTAAAGCCGAAATGATGCCAAAAATGATACCTGTTTTGTATTGGGGGTGGAAGTCGAATATGATGTAAATGCCCACAATAGCCAATAAACCCAGCAATACCTCTATTAATAATATCCTTCTGCCCGTTATCAACGGATCTAAAAATGCCGTAAAAAATCCGGATGCAGATATACAAACTACGGCAACCGAAACATTTGCATACTTCACACTACCATAAAAAGTAACCCAATGGATAGATACAATGATGCCAACACCCATTATTTTGAGGATATCTTGCCATGGAATGAAGCGAAAAGTTTTCCTGAAATAGAGTAAAATACCCATTGAAATAACCGTGAGCAGTAGCCGATACAATACTAACAACCCTTCATTTAAAAGGATAAGTTTGCCCAATATGGCTGTAAAACCGGCTAAAAAAACAGCAAAATGCAATTGAAAAAGTGCCTTTCTCATTAAATCAAAGATAAGCGAATGTATAAACCCTCAAAAGCATACCTAGCTATTTGCTCATTTTAAGTGAGGGCATACAACTGCAAACCAAAGCATTAACCGAAATATAAAAAATCGATAAATACGAATAAAGTAACCCGTTCAAAGTTCAAACTGATTATATTTGCCCACTTAATAAGAACTCCTGTATGAATTACAAAAGCATCAATAACATCGTTGGATGGATCGTAGGCTTAATCGCCAGTAGTGTATACATTATGACTATGGAAGCCGGAGGCAGTTTATGGGACTGTGGCGAATTTGCTTCCTGTGCCTATAAACTACAAATTCCACATCCACCGGGCGCTCCTTTATTTGTATTGATTGGTCGCCTATTTATGGTTCCCTTCGACCCACAACATGCCGCTACCGGGGTAAACCTAATGAGTGCATTGTCCAGTGGGTTTACCATCCTCTTCTTGTTTTGGAGCATTACCCATTTTGCAAAAAAAATGTTGCATAAAGATGGCGATGAACCTACTGCACACAATACCATTTCAATTATGGCTGCCGGTATCGTTGGTGCTTTAGCCTATTGTTTCTCCGATTCATTTTGGTACAGTGCAGTGGAAGGCGAAGTTTACGCTTTGTCATCTTTCTTTACTGCCGTTGTATTTTGGTGTATGTTAAAATGGGAAAATGCAGTTTCAGAAGAACAAAAACTAGGCATTACCGGTCATTTTACCGGAGCCGATCGTTGGTTGATTTTATTGTTCTATCTAATGGGCTTATCTATTGGAGTGCATTTATTAAATCTGCTTACCATTCCAGCAATGGTAATGATATATTACTACAAAAGGTATAAAGCCACCACCAAAGGCACAATCATTGCTTTCTTCATTGGTTGTATCATCACCGGACTCATTCAAAAAGCGGCCATTCAATGGACCATTAAAGGTGCCGGGCAATTTGATATCTTATTTGTAAATAGTTTCGGTTTGCCTTTCTTTACAGGATTTGCATTTTTCTTTGTGGTAATGGCAGCCGCTATCTATTTTGGCATTCGCATTGCCAATAAAAATAATTGGAATTTTCTAAAACTTGGATTGTGGAGTTTTGCGTTCATGCTTTTAGGCTACTCTACCTATTTTACTACATTGATTCGCTCTAATGCCGATACTAGCATTGATATGTTCAACGTAGATAACCCTGTTAATTTAGTAGGTTATTTAAGTAGAGAACAATATGGTGATTGGCCAATTATCAAAGGACAAGATTTTACAGCAAAACCTACTGAACAAAATTTAATTGAAACTTATATTAAAGGAAAAGATGGCTATGTAAAAAATGGTCGTAAAGTTGAAACCATTTATGCAGAAGAAGATCAACACTTTTTTCCAAGGATGTGGGATGCCAGTAATGATCAAGGACATGCCGATTATTACGCCAATTTTGCCGGCATAGGAAAAGATCCCAAAACCGGAGAATACGGCAGTCAACCTACAATGGGCGATAACATCAGTTTCTTTACTTCTTACCAAGTAGGCTGGATGTATTTACGCTATTTCATGTGGAATTTTGCAGGTAAACAAAATGATATTCAAGGCGTATTGCCGGGCAATGTAAGAGACGGTAACTGGAAAACAGGTATTGGCTTTTGGGATAAAGCGCGTTTAGGCGAACAAGAATACATGCCTGATAGCATGAAACATAATAATGCAAACAATACCCTTTTTGCATTGCCTTTAATATTAGGTTTATTGGGTTTATTCTTCCAATTTAAAAAAGATCAACGTGATGGACTAGTAGTAGGCCTATTGTTTTTCTTTACAGGATTAGCCATTGTAATTTATTTGAACATGCCGGGCAACCAACCTCGTGAAAGAGATTATGCATTTGTAGGTTCATTCTATGCTTTTGCCATTTGGATTGGATTGGGTGTATTATTTGTAAAGGAATTATTTGCTAAACTAATAGGTTCAACGGTTGCCAATTATGCCGCTGCAGCAATTTGTATTCTTGCAGTACCGGTATTGATGGCTAGTGAAGAATGGAACGACCACGATCGCAGTAAAAAAGTTTTAGCAAGAGATTTAGCTATAGATTATTTAGAAAGTTGTGCCCCTAATGCCATTGTAATTTCTTTTGGCGATAATGACACTTACCCATTATGGTATGCCCAAGAAGTAGAAGGCATTCGTAAGGATGTTAGGGTAATTAATTCTAGCTTAATGGGTACCGATTGGTACATTAATCAATTGCGCTATAAACTCAACCAAAGCGATCCTATTGACCCCATTTGGTCGGCCGATCAAATTGAAGGCGCTAAAAGAGATATCGTATATTATGCACCTCGTCCGGGCATCGATCCCAATTTACCAATGGATTTATATACCATGATGAAAGATCATGCAGGTAGCGATGAACCCGGTAAAATTGAAACTAGAGAAGGTGATATCCTCAATATCTACCCTACTAAAAAAGTAACCATTCCGGTTGACATTAATTTAGTACGTAGAAACGGAACTGTAAATGCTAACGATAGCGTAGGCAATTTCATTCAGTTTGATATTCCTAAAAATGCATTGTTTAAAAATGATGCCGCCATCTTAAACATCATTGCAGCCAATAAATGGAAACGCCCCATTTACTTTACTTCGCAGTACAATGAATTAGGGTTTGGACAATACCTTCGTCAGGATGGATTAACCTATCGCTTGATACCTGTTGCCGGAGAAGACGTAAATACCGAATGGGTGTATGATAAAATGATGAAGAAATTTGCGTTTGGTAATGCCAATGTTGCGGGTGTGTATTTTGATGAAGAAAATCGTCGCCATTTAAATAGTATTCGTTTAGCTTATGCTAAAGCAGCCAGCAATTTGGCCGAAAATGATAAAAAAGAAGAAGCGAAAAAAATGCTCGAAAAATGCGATAAAGGCATGCTTGCTGAAAACTTCGCTTATGGCATGGTTTCTCGCTACCAACAACACAACTTTATTTCTTTACAATTCTTAGAAGCTTGTTACAAAGCCGGCGATCAGGAGCTTGCAGCTAAAGTATATAAGAGTGTGAAAAAAGATCTAGAACAACAAGTTGCTTATTATGGCAATTTGAGAGAAGACAGACAAGAGTATTTCAGAAGCGACAATCAACAAGCTGTTGAGTTTTTAAAAGGTTTGCAACAATTGGAGCAGATGTATGGCAATAAACCCGCCACTCCAAATGAAGTTCCTGGAGCTATTAACAATACCCCATCTAAGCCTGGCAAATAAACTCGCTTGAAAAAAATTAAAATCCCTGGTGTTTCATACATCAGGGATTTTTTTATGATATTACTGTACAGTGGTTTTTAAGGCAAGTTTAATATTTTAACAATATCAAACTAAACCATGCATCCAAATGTTTAATACATTGCATCAAGTACAAACAACACATTAAGTAAACATTCTTTTTCACTTTACACCATACCATGATTGGATTTCAATTTACCGGATTCGACCCCAACCAACAAGGTAAAACCGGATTTGAACAATTGCTCGATATATTCACCCAACTCCTCACCTACACCAATGGAGATGTGAGCGAAGCCATGCAATGGATGAATGAATTGGATAAACAATACAATTTAAGTACCGATAGTTATGGCATGGGCGATTTTTATGAAGATTTAAAAGACAAAGGTTATATCAAAGAAGATGAACAAAATGGCACTATAAAAATTACGCCTAAAACTGAGCAAACCATCAGAAAGAAAAGTTTGGAAGAAATTTTCGGTAAACTTAAAAAAACGAAACAAGGCAATCACCATACATTTAAACCAGGTGGCGGCGATGAACTCAATCCCGAAACCCGGCCTTATCAATTTGGCGATACATTAGAACAGATAGATTTTACGGCTTCCATCAGAAATGCGCAAATTAACCGGGGCATGGAAAGCTTTCAAATGCATGAAGATGATTTAGAAATCAGAGAAACCGATTTTAAAACACAAACTTCAACGGTATTGATGATCGACATTAGCCATAGCATGATTTTGTATGGCGAAGACCGCATCACTCCTGCCAAAAAAGTAGCCATGGCCTTGAGCGAACTCATCAAAACAAAATATCCTAAAGACACTTTAGATATTGTTGTTTTTGGTAACGATGCTTGGACAATTGAAATCAAAGATCTCCCCTATTTACAAGTTGGCCCCTATCATACCAATACCGTAGCCGGATTAACCTTAGCCATGGATATTCTTCGCAAAAGACGTAACCCGAATAAACAAATTTTTATGATTACCGATGGCAAACCCACTTGCTTAAAAGTTGGTACCCGGTATTATAAAAATAGTTTTGGAGTAGATAGAAAGATTTTAACCCGTTGTTTAAATCTGGCTACACAATGTAAAAAACTTAAAATACCCATTACTACTTTCATGATTGCATCTGATCCTTATTTACAACAATTTGTACAAGAGTTCACCGAATGCAATAATGGAAAAGCATTCTTTGCATCTTTAGATAAACTCGGCGCTTTTATTTTTAAAGATTTTGAAAGCGGCAAAAGGAAAACCATTTTTTAATTCATCAAAACAACATGCAATGGGCTGTACCATTTACACCCACATTGCACTAAATCATACACCATGCATTCTATAAAAACATTGGGCGAACTGAAACAATCGGGCTATAAATCTAAATCCATAAAAGATGAAATTCGCCATAACCTGATTCAAAAAATTCAACAACAAGAAAATCCATTTCCCGGAATTTTAGGATACGAGGATACTGTTATTCCGGATACAGAAAGGGCTTTATTATCGCGACACAATATTTTATTTTTAGGTTTAAGAGGACAAGCAAAAACCAGAATGGCTCGTCAGATGACCAGTTTGTTAGATGAATATATACCCGTTGTTGCCGGTAGCGAAATCAATGATGATCCTTTTCATCCTTTATCACCTTATGCCATCGAACTTATTTTACATAAGGGCGATGATACACCCATTGAATGGTTGCACCGCAGCAAACGTTATGGCGAAAAATTGGCTACACCCGATGTAAGCGTTGCCGATTTAATTGGCGATATCGACCCCATTAAAGCCGCCAATCTTAAACTCAGTTTTGCTGATGAAAAAGTATTGCACTATGGCATCATCCCCAGAAGCAATCGTTGCATTTTTGTAATCAATGAATTACCCGATTTACAAGCCCGAATTCAAGTATCGCTTTTTAATATTTTAGAAGAAGGGGATTTACAAATCAGGGGTTTTAAATTACGATTACCCCTTGATGTAATGTTTATCTTCACGGCTAATCCCGAAGATTATACCAATAGAGGAAGTATAGTTACACCGTTAAAAGATAGGATAGAAAGTCAGATACTTACCCACTATCCAAAATCCATTGATACGGCATTAACCATTACCGCACAGGAAGCACATATTTATCCCGAACAATACGAACGCGTAAACATCAGTGATTTAATTAAACGACTTATTGAGCAAGTAGCTTTTGAAGCCCGATCGAGCGAATGGGTTGATAAGAAGAGCGGGGTTAGTGCTCGTTTAACAATCTCTGCTTTTGAAAATGCTGTAAGTGCTGCAGAAAGAAGATCGTTCATTAATAAAGATGCGCAAACACAAGTATGGATAAGCGATTTAGTGGGCATCATTCCATCCATCACCGGAAAAATTGAATTGGTATATGAAGGCGAACAAGAAGGGCCTTACCAAGTGGCATTCAATTTAATGGAGAAAGCCACTAGAACTTTATTTACTCAGTATTTTCCCAATCCGGAATTAATTAAAAAAAGGAAATCAAAAGAAGGCACTGAAGACAATCCTTACAAAGCCATCACCCGTTGGTTCGATAATGGCAATAGTTTAAATCTTGTTTTTGAAACCAATGATGCCGCAAAAATTCAAGCATTGTATCAAGTAGATGGCTTACATGCATTCGTAAAAAAACTGTATAAAAATACCAATGAATTGGAAGCTGCTTTGCTCATGGAATTTGTATTACATGGATTGGCAGCACATTCGCTCATTAGCAAAAAAGTTTTGGATGGAAAAATTGAATTCAAAGATTTAATGGGCAGTATGCTTAACCTGGGTAATGAAGATGAGCATGATGCCGATTTTTAATCCTGTAGCGTGACAATAATTTATTGGTCAACCAAATGTAACAATGTAGTTCTTGCAGCAAATGCTTCAATCCATTTTAAATAGTTTTCAATCATATAATCTTTATTGAAAATTATTGTGGAGGCATCTATCGTATGTTTGGTGTATACTTTATTTAAACCTTTCATTAATGCTCTATTGCCCGAAACATCCGTTGCTTTTGTAAACACTTTAATCAAATCTATTTCAATTGTACTAAGCAATTCTTTTTTATAGTATTTCTTTTTCAATTGCCTACAAATTTGACTCACCAATTGCAAGTTGCCCAATTCAAAATGATTTAACAACTTGAGCATTTCTACACGAATAAAAACTGCAGGCCTATCGTTCAACGAAAATCGATTCAAAATGATATTGATATAATCTATTGATTTAGAAAAAGCACCTGCATTGAAATAAGTTAATCCAAATAAATAGTAAAAGTGAATCAAGTAATAGGGTTCGATAGGCATTGCAAAAGAAGCAGATTCATTTTCTAAAGCCTCAATTTTTTGTAATGTTTTTTTATATTGATGAGATACCAACAGATATTCCAATTCATTGGTAGCAATAATGATAAATACACGTTGGGCAATACTTTCATTGCGCTTGCCTGAGGTTAAGGTAAACTTTCGTAGGATAGCAATTTCTTCGTAAAAAGTTTCGGGCTTAACGTATTTTTTTAAAGCTAAAATTCTATTGTAAATAGAAATATAATCTAATGGATACTCTTGTGGATAGATATCAAATGCTTTAAATACTTCTGTTAATTTTTCTAAACTTTCTAATTCCTTTTGGTTATCATTAATGGCATAAGAATAATGTTCAAAAATGAGGTAATAATAAATTTTTGCTGTGTAGGATAAAGCCAATTGCTCGGATTTCAACAACGGGCTTTTCATCAATTGTTGAAAAGCTTTTTGAATGGCCGATTGCTCTAATTTATTTTCATTGATGTGTAAAGCATAACTTTTATAATAGAGGTCTAATATCTGCTCTAAATTTTCAATCTTATGAATGATATCTAAAATAGATGCCCTAATACTTGAAGCCGCAGCTAAGCCTTTTGAATAGCCCAAGCATTTCTTTTTCCAATTGAGCACATCTAATAAGAGTGAAAAGTTTTCAATCTTTGTGGCCATTTTCTCTGCCGCTAAAATTAACTTCAAACAATCTTTATACAATCCTTTATAGAAGAGCATTTCAATGGCCTGAAGCTGGTTTTTCAATTTCATACCGTAAGAATCTTCACTATGAAAAACTGTTAGACTCTTTAAAATAGCTTGAAAGAGGTAATTTTTTTCGGCTGAAAGGAAAGTAGACTTTGATTTATGCTTTGCCAATGCTTTTAGAATCAGCTCATTATCTTCAATTTGAAGTTCATTTAAAGTTTTAAAAAGCAATTGATATTTGTTCTGATCTCCTATAATATGACGTTTTGAGAAGATTTGAAAAAACCTCTTTTCTGCCGGACTAAGTCCTTTTACAAGATTATAAACATGCGAATTTTCAATCATACAATTAATTAGACTTCCTAAAATATTCCTTTTTTTTCAAATTATTAAGATAAATAGTTAGCATATTTACAGTACTACCTCAATCCTTTACCTGAGAAACGCTTTCCACACTTGTGAATACCAAGCTTTTTCATCTTTATAACGCATTATCATGAAAGGATTTTTACCTCGTTTACTACTTATTGTATTATCGTTAATTGCCTTTAAAATGGGCAGTATTGCACAAACCATTTATGTTGGTCCATGGGATCCCATT
>JBMOEQ010000077.1:0-12751 GCA_049314655.1 Ferruginibacter sp.
TATTAACTTCTATGAATAACGATGGCACTAAAAATGGATTTGCTTTAGATATTACGGCATCTTTATCTACCTTATTAAATGTACCTATCATTGCTTCAGGAGGTGCAGGTACCATGCAACATTTTAAAACAGTTTTTGAAGAAGGCCATGCCGATGCTGCATTGGCTGCCAGTATTTTTCATTATGGCGAAATCAGTATCCCTCAATTGAAAACATATTTGAATCAACAAAATATTCCCGTACGAATTTAATTTTTAATCTTTCTTTAAGTAATATTTATGCAACCTAACTTTTCAAAATATACCGACCATTTAATGCCGGCCATCATTCAAGATTTTAATACCAACAAAGTACTCATGTTGGGTTTTATGAATGAAGTTGCTTTAGAAAAAACAATCGACACAAAGCGCGTAACATTTTTCAGTAGGTCTAAAAACAGACTATGGACAAAAGGGGAAGAAAGCGGGCATTATCTTGAATTATGTTCTCTTGAAACCGATTGTGATGAGGATACGCTATTAATAAAAGCCATTCCGCATGGCCCTGTGTGTCATACCGGTGCCGATACCTGTTGGAATGAAATCAATACTTCTAATCATTTTATCGATACTTTAGAATCTATCATAAAAGATCGTCGTTTAAATGCTTCAGAAAAATCTTATACTAGTTCTTTATTCGAAAAGGGCATCAATAAAATTGCGCAAAAAGTAGGAGAAGAAGCAGTTGAATTGGTTATTGAAGCTAAAGACAGTAATGATGCTTTGTTTATCAACGAAGCCGCAGATTTGTTGTTTCATTATTTAATTTTATTGCAAGCCAAAGGGTTTACCATCAGCGATGTTGAAGCGGTATTAAAAGATCGGCATGCTAAAAAATCCTAACCAGAACTATTTAGTATAGATATTTTATCTTAGTTTTCATTCCAAATTATGAAACTAAGATCACGCATTTTATTATTGGCATGTTTATGTTGCGCTACGATAGCAATAGCACAGCCTTTTGGAAATGCGTATAAATTTATTACGTATACTACCAACCAAGGGCTTGTTCATAATTTTACCAAAAAATGTGTACAGGATAGTAAAGGCTTTTTGTGGATCATTACGCAGCATGGATTAAGTAGGTTTGATGGATTAACCTTTAAAAACTTCGAAAATATTCCATCCGATTCTACCAGTTTGCCGGTAAACGATTTAATGGATATTGCCATTGATGCGCAAGACAATATTTGGTTAGCTTACAGTAGAGGCATTTGTGTATACGATCAGTCTAAACGCAAATTTCAAATTATAGATTCTGCTGGTAAAAAAATCCCATCTTATACTTTATGTTTTGATGCAAAACGAAATTGTATTTGGTCGGCTAATTATACCCAGTATGTAGCTATTGATTGCAAAACAAGGATACCTGTTTTTAATGCCATTCAACGTCCACAATTGTTAAAATACGGATTTGGAAAAATGATGCTCGATCATCAGGATAGATTATGGATTCCTTATGAACGAAAAGGTTATCATACCATACAATTGCAAACAAAATCTAGTTATTATTTTGATGAAGATATTTGGCCGATGAGTTTTTATAAAACGGCTAAAGGCGAAATTTATTTAGCTACTTGGCAAAGTGGTTTTCGTAAAATTGATGCCAATACAATTCCCCACCAACACATTGTTTACAACAATAATTTTCTTTCCAGTAGAGATCCTTACGGCGAGATATTTCATGGTATTGCAGCAGCACCAGAAATATCGGGCGATAGCATTTTATGGGTAACTACAGAATCTAACGGCATCTTATTGTTCAATAAAAATTCGCAACAATTTACCCGTAATATTTATACTGATAATAATGATAAAAATGCTACGCCAACAGATTTTTATCAATCTCCTTATACCGATAAAAATGGAATTTTATGGTTGTGCACATGGCATGGATTGGTTAAATTGAATCCGTTAGAGCAACAATTTAAATCTCGTGAACTGCCATTTTTAAAAACCAAATTATACAATCGTGTAGCCGGAATAGTTAAAGATCCAATACAACCTAATCAAGTATGGATTGCCGTTGAAGGTAGTGGTATGGTGTTATTCGATTTGCGTAAGCAACAAATTGTGCAACGTTTTTTTTATGATATGGAAGATACCGGTATCGATCCTAATTACGATTGGCGTTGGGTAACCGAATTGGTGGCAGATGATAAGGGAAGTATATGGGGATTTAGTTATGGGGGATTGATTGAAATTAAGAAAGGCAAGGTGTACCAATATCCAATGAAATTTAATTCGGGTTATACTTTCCCAAATAATATTTTAGTACAACAGGATAAAATTTGGATTGCTTCTTCAACAGGTTTATGGCAGTTTAACAAAGCAACACATCTATTTAAACAATATTTGGCGCCGTATTCAATGGCTAAAGATAGTTTGCACATGAATGTTTTTAAAGCCATTATTCCAGAAGATGAGCAACATTTTTTATTGGCAGGATATAAAGGCATACATCGCTTTTCATTAATAAATAACCAGTTTGAAAGATTACCTTATCACATCAATGCAGTAGATTCAATTGCCCAGCAAATTGCTTATGTAATACAAAAAATTGATAGAAACCTTTATATTGGTACATCTATCGGTTTACTTCAATACAATTTAGATAATCATTTGGCACAACAAATTGGATTAAAAGAAGGAATAGATAAAATTCTGGAACGACGATTATTGGCCGATTCAAAAAAGCAGTTATGGATATTTTCCTCTACCGGTTTATACAAGTTTGTACCCGGTACCAATAATTTTCAACGATTTGGAACCAATGACGGCATTTACGATTTCAGTGAAGATCCAATCAGTTTTTTTTCATACGATAGTCAGTTTCATATCGGTTACCGTATGGCAATTACCAGTTTCGATCCACGGCAAGTAAACGTTCATACCCAAAAAGCCAATCCATTAATTACAGATGTTTTTATAAACAATGAATTGGTAGAATTAACGGATGCAGCTGCTGTGTCAAAATTACTTTCACTAAAATATACGCAAAATGCATTGTCAATAAATTTTACGGCAGTAGATTTTACCAACAGCGATAAAATAAGTTTTGCCTGCAAGCTCGAAGGCTATGATACCAATTGGGTGTATATGGGCACTTCACGTAAAGTGGCTTACAATAATTTAAATGCGGGTAAATATCGATTTTTAGTGAAGTCGTGCAATAGCAGCGGTATTTGGAGTGAGCAAGAAGCTTCATTTGAATTTATAATCCATCCGCCATTTTGGAAAACCATTTGGTTCATGTTGTTAACCTTCCTAATGGTTGTAACAATTGTTTATTTTATCTATCAATATAGATTGAGCCAAATTAAAAAGTATTATAAAATGCGCAATGATATCAGTAGAAATTTACATGATGAAATTGGTGCCACTTTAAGTAGTATAAACATCTACAGTGATGTTGCCCGTAAAAAAACTACCGACATTGAATTGCAAAAAATATTGAATAAAATATATGTAGCTTCTTCCAATACAATGGAAAGCATCAGTGATATTGTTTGGTATATTAATCCCAAAAATGATCAAATGGAAAATTTGATTATTCGTATGAGAGAATATGCATTACCCTTATTAGAAGCGAAACATATACAAGTTCAGTTTTTGGTGGCAGATGAATATTCAAGTGATAAATTTAATATGCAGCAACGACAACATGTTTACCTCATTTTTAAAGAAGCCATAAACAATATGCTAAAATACGCTCAAGCTACGGAAGTGCATATTGCGCTTGAATCTAAAAATGGTATTTTTTCTATGCTTATTAAAGATAATGGAGTAGGATTCAATTCGGCACTTGTTCAGCAGGGTAACGGTTTAACCAATATGCAACAACGAGCAGCACAATTGAAAGGTAGTATTGAAATTAATACTGAAGAAGGAAAAGGTACAACCATTTGCCTGCAATGCAGAATCGCTTGATTAGGGTATTGTAATGCAAATTTTATTACAATATTTTTACGCTTAAATTTTGATATTAGACAGCATGATAAAAGTGGCCATATTTGACGACAGTTCAGAGCGATTGGATAGTTTAAAAATACTGATCAATTGGTCGGAAGGAATGGAGTGTGTTGGTACTTTTAGAGATTGTAATTCCGTAATTGAAGATGTTCAAACTTGTTTGCCCGATGTAATTTTAATGGATATTGATATGCCCGGTATCAATGGAATTGAAGCAGTAGAAATGGTAAAAAAGGAATTCTCGGAAATAGCAATCTTAATGCAAACTGTTTTTGATGATAACGATAAAGTTTTTGCTTCTATTTGTGCAGGCGCATCGGGCTATATTTTAAAAAAATCATCCCCACCACAAATTGTTCAAGCCGTAAAAGATGTTTATGAAGGCGGAGCGGCCATGAGCAGTTCTATTGCTAGAAAAGTATTTGAAGCCTTTCAACAACAACGTTTTTTTCAATCGCCGGCTAATTTCGATTTATCGGAAAGAGAAAAAGACATACTTCGTTTATTAATTAAAGGACTTACCCATAAACTCATTGCTCAAGAGTGTTTTATCAGTGTGCATACCGTTAACACCCATGTAAAAAATATTTACGATAAACTTCATGTAAGAAGTGTTTCTGAGGCAGTAGCCAAAGCTATTCGCGAGAAAATTGTATAATGGGGTTTAGGATTGATAAAAAATCACCTATTTGAGGTATTGTTGACTACATTTAATGCATCTATCATTGCATTAAATAAATCTACTATGTTAGTTCGCATAAGTTTCAGTATTCTTTCTCTTTTTATTTGCTTTCAACTTCAAGCTCAAGTTAAAATTGGATCGGTAGGTACACCTAATGCCAATGCAGTATTAGAGTTAGATGGGGGAACCAATAAAGGATTGTTATTGCCTCGTTTAACTAATGTACAAATGACTGCATTGAGTACAGCTCCCGATGGACTAGTTGTTTATAATACCACCGATAATTTTCTATATATCAGAAAAGGGAGCAATTGGCAAAAAATTACAGACGATACCAATAATGGTTCGCTCACTTTACCTTATACCGGATTTGCAGCTACAACTGCAGGTTTAAATGTTTTCAAAATACAAAATTCCAGTGCGGGTAATGCAATTTCCGGAGAAGCACTCGGCGGTGGTTATGGTGTTTATGGATATAGTAGTTCAGATGCAGGTGGTTATTTTACAAGTGTATCTGGCCCTGCATTGGTTACAGGTTCAGGAAATGTAGGTATTGGAACAGGCACACCTACTAAAGCAGGGTTAGTTGTAAATAGAGCCGTTAGTTCTACTTATGGCATTTTTGGTGGGGCAACAACAGGGGTTTCTATTCAAGCCAATTGGCCCGGAATTGGATTCAACGAATATTATAACAGTGGCTCTAAGTTTATGAATACCGGTTATGCAGGTAAAATTACCATGACACCAAGTACAGGTGAATTTAATTTTTATGTTTCACCGGCTACTGGAGTTGCAGATGGTTCTACAACAGTTGAGTCTAGAATGTCTTTAACTAACAATGGAGCATTGGTTTTACAGGGGGTAGATGCTGGTTATATTTTTAAAGATAGAAGTTCAACTAATTATGGTGGATGGAATTGGTATGCATTAAATGGAAGAGCCAATTTATATAGGTATACTTATGGGGGCAATACCATATCTGTAGATTCTATTGGATCGCTAGGCGTTCAAGGAAATGTTGCCCCAACAGCACCGTTATCTTTTGCGAGTAATACAGGTAATAAAATTGATCTTTATTATACCAGTGCCAATAGCCGTTATGGTATTGGTATTCAAGGTTCGTTATTGCAATTATATGCCGGTTCATCAAGCGATCAAATTGCTTTGGGCTATGGAAGCAGTACATCATTTACAGAAAGTTTTAAAATCAACAATACAGGAGGATCAATATTAACCAACCCGGTTGCATTAACAACAGGAACCGAAATGGCGCATTATTTTAAATCATCTAATTATTTTACCGGTGCTATTAAAAGTATTGGAACAGGTGGAGCAACTGCTCGTTTAGCTTTTTATAGTTATGCAGCTTCTTTAAGCAGTTCCTTAAAAGAATACATGAGTATTACTGATAATGGCACAATTTATATAGGTGAAAATATTACTGATTTTACTAAAGGCAGCGGTTATCGTTTGAGGGTTCAAGGAAAAGTTATTGCAGAGGAAGTAAGGGTATCGCTGGTTACTAATTGGCCCGATTATGTTTTTGGAGGAAATTACCAATTGAAACCAATTGATGAATTAGAAACTTATATCAAAGAGAATAAACATTTACCCAATATTCCTGCTGCAGAAAATATTGAAAAAGAAGGTCTCGCTATTGGAGATATGCAAAAGAAGATGATGGAAAAAATTGAAGAACTCACCCTTTACATCATTCAATTGAAAAAAGAGAATGATGCCATTAAGCAAACTATTCAATCTTTGAAACCTGCATTTTAATCTTGCTTTTAATTTACTGCTATGCGTTTTGTACAAATAATACTATTTCTTTTTTGCATTATTTCTTCTCAACAAACATTTGCTCAACAACCGGCTTTAGATAGAAATACAAAAGAAGGGGAAGAGTTAAGGGAATGGAACAAAAGAAGAAATGAGCAATTAATAAAAAGTGCCGGTACACCCAACTTGAGCTTGGTGAATTATCGTGAATTCAATAAGATAAAAGATCAACAAGCTGCCGAATTACGGATGAGTGGCATTACTGGTTATACGCCATTAAACGGATCTTGGACGCAAATTAATATGTCACAAAGTGTATTAGGTATGGGGCGTATCAATTGTTTTGCAATTGATCCTTCAAATTCAAATATTATTTATGCAGGTACTCCAACCGGAGGATTATGGAAAACAACTGATGCAGGTAATACTTGGACAAACTTAACAACGGCTATTCAAGTTCCGGGTATTTCGGGGATTTGTGTAAATCCTAATAATACCAATATGATTTACATTTTAACCGGTAGTGCATCTTCTGTTGAATGTCAATCGTTAGGTGTATTTAAAAGTGTTGATGGCGGACAAAATTGGCTAACTACAGGATTTGATACAACCTTTCAAACTAATTGGTTTGGTACTGCAATGAATGCACATAAACTAGCCATGGATCCGCAAGATCCCAATATTTTATATGCAGCCATGACAACAGGTTTATTTAGAACAAGTGATGCCGGCGCAACTTGGAGTAAAGTGTATAATTTCGATACTAGAGATATTGAATTTCATCCAACAAACTCAAATGTTGTTTATGCAACATTCGGAGGTGGTTATGTTGCAATTTCAATAGATAATGGAGTAACATTTCCTTCTACCATTCAAATTCCTGCACCTGCCGGATCTTTTTTTAGATCATGTACAATGGGCGTTTCTGCTGCTGCTCCGGATAGTGTATTCTTTGCGGTTACAACTTCAGAAACAGCATCTGGGGTTAGTTTAGATTCGGTTTTTATTGTACGTGCAAAATACAATAGTTTTACAGGAGGCGTAAGTGGATTTAATGTTCGCAAATGTTTTTGTCCTACAGCCCCCGAAGGTTATATTTCATCTGCTTTACGTTGGTATAGAGATGCTCGAATTGCAGTTTCGCCTACTAATACGGCTGATATTTATATTGGAGGATTATGGGTTTATGCATCCAGCAATTATGGTGTAAATTGGATAATGAAATCGAACAATACATTTGGAGTAGGCGTAGTTCACTCCGATTGTACTGCAACAAAGATTATCAATGGCACTTTTTATACAACCAATGATGGTGGATTTTGGAAGCAACCAGTTAATACTACTTCCGGAACTTCGGGTTGGACGAATTTAACCGGCGCAATGCCCATTGCTCAAATTTATAAAATTGGCATCTCTCAAGTAAATACAACCGATTTTACGTTAGCCTTACAAGATAATGGTTGTCATTATAGAAGCAATGTTGCATATGATCAACTTAATGGTGGCGATGGTTTAATGGCAAGAATGTCGCCCACAAATACCAGTACTTATTACTTCAGGGTAAATAATTTTGTAACAGTAAGGGCTAGGGGTGGAGTGGCTACCAATATTAATCCAATTGGAGGTACAGGCTACACCTTTATACCTTTTGAAGTTAGTCAGTCTACATCTACTACCATCTATACGGCCTATAAAGATTTATATGTAAGCACTACAGAAGGCGATTCTTGGTTAATGAAAACGGTACCCGGCTCAAGAAATACTAAATGTATGGCCATTTCAAAATCAAATGCCAATGCTATTTGGTTATTGGAGGATTTTCAAAATGCTCAATCCGGTGCCGATTCAGCTATGTCGGTTTTACGTAGAACTTTAAATGGGGGAACAAGTTTCCAAACCATTACATTGCCTGCAACAATTCCTATGAATTTAATTTCATCAATCGTTGTAAGCCCGGAAGATGAAAATAGAGTATACATTACCGTTGATGGGTATAATGCCGCTGCAAAAGTATTTTTTAGTACAAATGCGGCTAATGCAAATCCAGCATTGGTTACTTGGACAAACTTACAAAGCTCTACCTTGCCCAATTTGCCAGTACTTTGTTTAGCATATGAAAGCTCTATAGATCACAGCATCTATATTGGTACCGAAATGGGTGTTTATTATTATAATACCGGAATTAATAAATGGATTCCTTATAACAATGGATTACCTATTTGTAGGGTTAATGAATTGCAAATCAATTATTCGGCTTTAAAATTAATTGCAGCTACTTACGGAAGAGGAATTTTTATTTCTGATTTTTATGCAAACTGTAATTTAACCCTCAACTTATCCGGTAATCAATCGGGTAACTTAACTTATTCTGCTGTTACTAATCTAACTTCTTCGGCTAATCTCATAGGTGGAGTAGCAAGTCAAATAAAATATTATGCCGAACAAGATATTTTCTTAAGTCCAGGTTTTACTATGGCGCCTGGCACCAATTTCATAGCAACAATAGCAGATTGCGGCGGCATAATTGATCCATATTTAAACAGACACAATACAAGCGATAGTGTAAAACGAATAGATAGTGTTCAAAAAATTATACCTAAGCCAATTATACAATCAACACCAAATTCATCTCCTCAACCAACACAAGAAGATTTAATTAAACAATCCGCTATACTGAATAAAGAGCATTAAGTGTTTTCTAAATACACTGCTTCGCAGCAATAAATAACCGCAGAGAAACGGAGTAAAAGAGTTTTCGCTGAGTAAAAAAAAATATCTCTGCGACACCTCTGCGCCTCTGCTTCTCTGCGGTATAAAAATACGCTTCAATAATTCAACCTTACCAAATCTTAACCCTCAAACAATCCACTATACTTAATAAAGAGCATCAAGTGTTTTCTAATTAAACTGCTTCGCAGAAATAAATAACCGCAGAGAAACGGAGTAAAAGAGTTTTCGCTGAGTAAAAAAATTATCTCTGCGCCTCCTCTGCGTCTCTGCTTCTCTGCGGTAAAAAAATAACTCTGCGCCTCTGTTTCTCTTCGGCAAAAAAAAGCGAAAAAAAATCTCCGCCAACTTTAATCTCCTTTACTCAGATCTAAAAAATAGCTCTGCGCTTCCTCTGCACCTCTGCACCTCTGCTTCTCTGCGGTATAAAAATACGCTTCAATAATTCAACCTTACCAAATCTTAACCCTCAAACAATCCACTATACTTAATAAAGAGCATCAAGTGTTTTCTAATTAAACTGCTTCGCAGAAATAAATAACCGCAGAGAAACGGAGTAAAAGAGTTTTCGCTGAGTAAAAAATTATCTCTGCGACACCTCTGCGCCTCTGCTTCTCTGCGGTATAAAAAAACGCTTCAATAATTCAACCCTACCAAATCTTCACCCTCAAACTATCCGCCCTAAACATTTTATCCGTAGGCTTAATATTAAATGCTGTATAAAATTCTGGAACATTAACAAATGGCCCATTCACTCTATATTTAGCAGGAGAGTGCACATCTACCATTAGTTGATTTTTCAGTGCTTCTTCTCTTTCATATCCAAGCCAACCCAAAGAATAACCTAAGAAATAACGTTGTAATGGTGTAAACCCGGCTAGTTTTTCATTCTTTTTAAATTGTTCAGTTTCTCTAAATGCATCCAATGCAAGTAAAATTCCTCCAAGATCAGCAATGTTTTCGCCCAATGTAGCTTTGCCATTAATTTTTGTACCGGGTAGCGGTTCTATATTATTAAACTGATCAATCATCACCTGCGCTCTTTTTGTAAACTCAGCTTCATCGGTTTTTGTCCACCAACTTTTTAAATTCCCTTTCTCATCAAATTGTCTGCCTTCATCATCAAATCCATGTGTAATTTCATGACCAATGGTACTGGCGCCTGCATATCCATATACAGTAGCATCATCTAATTCTTCATCACGATAACCGGGTACGGTGAAAATGCCTGCAGGTAAAACAATTTCATTATTACTTGGGTTATAATAGGCGTTGTAAGTTTGTGGAGTCATATCCCATTCATCTCTATTTACGGGTTTACCCAATTTAGCAATTTCATAATTATGCCACCATATATTGCCCTCTATAACATTTTGAACATAACTTTCTGTACTGATATTCATTTTTGAAAAATCTTTCCATTTTTCAGGATAACCCACTTTCTTTTTTACAGCAGCAAGTTTAATCAATGCTTTTGCTTTTGTTGAATCACTCATCCAAGTGAGTTGTTCAATTCTTTTTTTATAAGCCGCTTTAACCGCTTCAACCATATCTTCATACCTTTTCTTGGCTTTTTCATTGAAAAATTCTTTTACATAAAGTTGTCCTAATAATTCACCCATTGCATTCTCTTCTGCACGTATAACTCTTTTCCAACGCGGTTTACGTTCTTTAGCTCCGGAGAACAATTTATTCAATTCAAAATTCTCTTTGCCAAATTTATCAGGTAGTTGTTCCGAAAAAGTTTTCACTAATCTATACCGCAGCATAACTTTCCAAACATCTAATGAATTTGATTTTAATATATTATCGATCGCCTTAACATACTCTGGCTGACCAACAATTACAGAATCAACCATTGTAATCCCGTAAATATCTAAAAATTGCTTCCAATTGGTAAGTACAGATAATTTAGAAAGATCCGAAACTGCCATTTTATTGTAATTGGCATAAGGATCACGAAGATCTTCAAGTTTTCTATGTACTTTGGCTATTGATGTTTCAGTTGCAAAAATTGCTTTAGCAGACGAACCGGCTGTTGCAGTATCTGTTCCACTTAAAACCAAAATTTGAGCTATATTTTTTAAATAAGCAGCTCTGATTTTTATGGTAGAAGAATCATTTTTTAAATAGTATTCTCTTTCAGGCAATCCCAATCCCGCTTGCCATAAATACAATGCCTGTTGATCGCTGTTTTTAGCATCTTGATAAATACTAAAACTAATTGGACTGCTTACCCCAATTTTACCCAATTCGGCAAATGTTATAATTAATGAATTGATATCTTTTACTGCATTGATTTTATCAAAATAAGTTTGCAATGGAGCAACCCCATCTTTTTCAATTTTTACCGTATCCATGGCTGTTTTCCAAAAATCACCGATTTTTCTTGAAGTGGTTCCCACAGCTGCATTTTCTTTTGCAGCATCTTCACTCAACAATCTTAACCTTTTGGTATTTTCTTCTACAACTAAATTACCGATAGACCAACTGCTTTCTTCATCTGGAATTGGATTCTTCTTAATCCAACCTCCATTGGCATAAAGGAAAATATCTTCCCCCGGACTCACCGTACTATCGTAATTAGCAGCCAAAATATCGGCTTTAATTTCTTTTGATTTTGTTTGGCAACCGACAATACATAATCCTATACCGGCAGCAATGAACCATTTTTTCATATTACATAGTTTAGTTATAAAAATACTAAAAGGAAATGGGGAAGCTGAAATTATTTTTTGAATGGATGTCTCAATTTTTAAGCAAATAACTAATCTTCGAATCCTTAATTTTACATCCTTAACATAACTTATGACGCCTGAACGTTTTGAACGATTAACTGCTGTATTAAATAAGCGCCAACCCGATTTAACGGTAGTTTTAGAAAATGTATTTGATCCACATAATATTTCAGCTGTCATGCGTACTTGCGATGCGGTAGGTATTCAAGAAATTTATATCCTCAATACAACCATTCCACGCCATAAAAAGTGGGGCGCAAAAAGTTCATCTAGTGCTGCAAAATGGTTAACCATTCACCAGTTTACCAATACAGAGGAATGTTTTAATGCACTTCGTACTAAGTACAATAAAATTTACACCACACATTTAGCTGCTGATGCGGTTTCCTTACATGAATTAGATTTAACCGAATCTGTAGCTTTAGTTTTTGGTAACGAACATAGCGGTGTTACGGAAGAAGCCATACAGCGTGCAGATGGAAATTTCATCATCCCACAAGTAGGCATTATTAAATCACTCAATATTTCGGTAGCTTGTGCGGTATCTGTTTATGAAGCCTACCGTCAAAAAGCCAATGCCGGCCACTACAACCAAATTAAATTGCCAGCCGAGCAATTAAGTACATTAAGAAATGAATGGGGCTTTTTAGAAGATGGATAAACGGTTTTTGTTTACTTCATTTTTATATTACATTTAAACTTCAAACTAAAAATATGAGAAGAATTATTTTACTCCATTTAATGTGTATTGGATTGATGGCAACTGCTCAGCAAAAAAAGCCTTTAGATCATACCCTTTATGATGGATGGAAATC
>JBMOEQ010000078.1:0-12743 GCA_049314655.1 Ferruginibacter sp.
TCAAGCAAAATATTTATTTTGGTTTAGCGCAATTGCATTTACATTAAAATTGTTATTGCAATTAGGTTCCACAATTCCTTATCTAAGTACACTTGCATTTGGAATCAGACCAATTATAATAGGCTATTTACATCTTGTATTACTTGGTGTTATAAGCCTATTTATCTTGGGCTATGCGTTTAAAAAACAATGTATAGAAGTTACGATTTATACAAAAATTGGGGCTTGGATTTTTCCTTTCGGCATAATACTTACAGAAATGGGATTAATGTGCGAAGGTATTGCCGCATTAAATAAACAATCAATTGATCATATCAATCTGTTTTTACTTTTTGCAGCCCTTCTCATGGTAATTGGTATTATTTTACTCAATAAGTATAGCTTCTTTACATTTCAATCAAAATACTATACATCAAAAATTAAATCATGACCATTCAACCTAACCAAACCTTGAAAACCATTGTAACCGAAAATCATGCCTGCACCACAGTATTAAAAAAATATCAATTGGATTATTGCTGTGGAGGAAAAACAACTTTATTACAAGCTTGTAATAATGCCGACATCAATTTAAATGAAGTGATGCAAGCCTTAGAAAATGTGATTGAAAATCATTCGAGCGATACAAAACCATTTAAAGAAATGGATCAAAATGAATTAATCAGTTATGTGCTTATTCATTATCATTTTTATACCAAACAAGCCATTCCCAGGATTAATGAGTACCTAGAAAAAATTGAACAAAAACATGGCAAAAATTTTAGCTACTTAAAACCTATAAAAGAGAAATTTAATGAACTTGGAATAGAATTAATGGCACATATGATTAAAGAGGAAATGATTTTATTCCCTCGCATCAGTAATAATTTTTCTCAAAAGATTTCTATTAATAAAAATGAATCAATCAACAAAATGGCTATTGTAAATCCTATATCCACCATGGAAATGGAACATGAATATGCAGGAAATATTATTAAAGAAATTCATACTCTCTCCAATAATTATACAATACCTGAAGATGCTTGTAATACTTTTAGAATTTGTTTCCAAGAGTTAGAAAAATTTGAACAAATGCTTTTTGATCATATCCATATAGAAAACAATCTAATTTTTCCAGAGGCCTTGAAGCATTGAGCTGTTTAATAGCAAATTAATCATGTATTATTTCGTTTAAAAAATTTCCAACCTTCAATCCAAAATGTACTTATAGCAGCAGCTCCAATACAAACAATCAATTCATTAAGGGTTAATTGATCTACTTCAAATAATGATCGTACCGGACTAATATAAAGTGTAGCAATAATTACAGCAAGGGTAATAGCGATAATAATAACCACAAGATTGTTTTTATAGCTTAAGGTTTTAAAAACCGAATAATAAAAAGAACGATTTACTAAGGTTAAAAATATATTACTCAATAACAAGGTTATGAAAATTACAGAACGTACCGAAGTGCTATCAGCGCCGGATTGCATATAATAGAAGCCAACCGATAAACAGCCTGCAGTAATCACCAAACCTTGAACGATACTTAATATTAACTGTCGGAAGGATAAAAAATTAGCATTGGCTTGTCGGGGTTGCCTTAACATTGTACCCGGCTCCATGGGTTCGTTTTCGTAAATGATAGAGCAAGTTGGCCCCATGATGAGTTCTAAAAATATCACATGAATTGGCGTAAAAATATTGGTAAACTTCCACATCAATAACAAGGGTAAGGTTACAATTAAAATGATGGGAATATGGATGGATACTATATAACGAATGGCTTTTCGAAGATTGTCGTAAATTTTTCTACCCAATGCCACTGCATCGGTCATGTGTGCTAAATCATCATCTGTAAGAATTAATGAGGCTGCGCTTTTGGCTACTTCACTGCCTCTTAAACCCATGGCAATACCGATATGTGCAGCTTTTAAAGCAGGACCATCATTTACTCCGTCACCCGTCATGGCAACAATTTCGCCATTGGCTTTTAATGCTTCAATGACTTTCAATTTTGCATCGGGAAACATGCGTGCATAAATATTTACAGCTCCTACTCTTTTTTGTAAATCTTCGGGTGAAAGTGCTTGTACTTCATTTCCGGTAAGCACATCATTGTTGTGCTCTAATTGAATTTGTTGTGCAATGGCCAAAGCAGTTTCGGCATAATCGCCGGTAATCATTTTTACCGAAATGCCTGCATCTTTAAACGTACGAATGGTTTGATTGATGTTTTCTTTTGGAGGATCTTGAAAAACGATGAGCCCAAGAAAATCGAAGGTAAAATCTTCTTGTTTTTCGGGCCAATTGGTATCCTTCCAAATGCCTTTACCAACAGCAAGCACCCGATAGCCTTGCTTTGCAAATTCTATGGATTTATTTTCAAATTCATTTTGTGCTGTTGTACTTAAAGTACTATGCGATAAGATGGCTTCTGGAGCGCCTTTTGCAGCAATAATAATTTCGCCAGAAGCTGTTTTGAAAATATGCGTCATCAATGGCGGCTTTCCTCCTATTGGATATTCGTGAATTTGGGTTGCAGTAGAACGTTGATCTGTTGTGCAAGATTTTTCATACAATGCATGAATGGCCAATTCCATTGGATCGAAAGGATTGGTTTCGCTACTCCACATGGCATATTGAATCAATTGTTCGGGCAATTTAATGTCTGCTTTTATTGAAATTGTTTGATTGGAAGCGGCATCAAATACACAATCAATGTGCATCTTATTTTGTGTAAGCGTTCCCGTTTTATCGGTACAAATTACAGTTGCCGAACCAAGTGTTTCAACATATTGAGGTTGCTTAACGATGATATTATTTTTCAACAATCTAAAAGCCCCTAAAGCTTGAAATGTGCTGTAAGCAACAGGAATTTCTTCGGGTAAAATACTCATGGCCAATGTTAATCCTTGTAAAAAAGATTGTATGATATTGCCCGATTGATAATAATTAAATCCTACAACAATAAAAAAAGCAATGGCACCAATCCACACCATATTGGTAACAAATGCTCGTATTTGTAATTGAAGCGGTGTTTTTACAATTATAATTTCTTTAAGTGATGCGCCAATTTTACCAAACGTAGTATGTACGCCTACTGCAGTAACCATAACAGTAGCACTACCACTAGTAACCAATGTGCCTTTACTAACGGTATTTTCTTGATTGGCCGATTTAGATACAGTAAAAGATTCGCCGGTAAGTATAGATTCGTTTAAGGAAAAATCATTGGCAACCAGTATCAATCCATCTGCAGCTACAATTTCTCCTTCTTCTAATAAAATGATATCATCTGCTACAATTTCTTCAGCAGGCATTTTTACAATTTCCCCATCACGAAGTACAGATGCTTTGGTTGCCGACATTTTATGTAATGCCAACACTGCATTTTTACTTCTAAATTCTTGAAACAATGAAATGCCGGCGACTATAAAAATTGCCACGAGCATGATGATGCCTTCTTCATATTTTCCAACAACAAAGTAAATAATACATGCCGCCAGTAGTAAAATAAACATGGGCTCTATTACTACATCTTTTAATACATTTAGTAATACCCTATCTTCTTTTAATTCGAGTGCGTTACTGCCTTTTAATTTTCTACTGCTTTCTACTTCAGCTTTAGTTAAGCCCGTTTTAATATTTGGTGTTGCCATAGTGATTAGATCATTAATGAAAGCCCTTTTACTAATAAATCCTTTAATTAAGCTTTATAACTAAAGAAGAACAGTAAAATTGAACACACAAAGAACCTTAAAAATTAACTTTTGAAAGGTGATATACATCAGTTGAATCAGTGCTTTTATTACATTTTTATACTTTTTCAATACAGGTTTGCTTTATAGAAAATTTTAAATACATGCATAAAAATCGAATTATGGCAACTGCTTAAACCTTATATCTACAAAGCATTTGAAAGAAATACAAGAAATAAAAAACATCGAACGGCATTTAACCCTTTTAAAACGTACCTTTGCAGCAATCTTTAGAACTGGTTCAATTATATTCCCCAGAATAATTTCCCAATTGATGTTCCCCTGATTGATAAAAATTTAGAAATAAAAGTCAAAAGCAATATGGCAGAAACCTGGAATAAAAAAGAAAGAGAAAAGAAAAAACAACAAAGCAAAAAAGAGAAAGCAGAAAAGAAGCAAGAACGTAAAGATCAATCAAAAGATGGCAACAACTTAGATAGTATGCTTGCTTATTTAGATGAAAATGGCAATCTTTCTTCAAAGCCACCTGATCCTAAAAAGAAAATTGTAGTAAATGCCGAAGACATTGAAATAGGTGTACCAAAACAAGTGGCATTTAATCCGGAAGATTTAATTAGAACCGGTATTGTTACTTTTTTCAATGATGCTAAAGGATATGGTTTCATTAAAGATTTAGAAACGCAAGAGAGTGTATTTGTACACATTAATGCATTAACTGAAGCTATTAAGGAAAATAATAAAGTTACGTTTGAAGTAGAAATGGGGCCTAAAGGCGCTAATGCAGTGAATGTGAAAATGGTGAAGTAATACAATACATAATTTTAAAATTGAAATTGAATTATAGAAAGTCTTTGCATTGTGCAAAGACTTTTTTTATAGCCCAAACGATTAAACCTGTACTATAAATTTGTATAAAAGCGCAGCGATTAAAGCGCCCAAAATTGGGCCCAAAATAGGTATCCAACTATAGCTCCAATCCATCTTCCCTTTATTTTTTATAGGTAATAACGACAAAATTATCCTTGGTCCTAAATCTCTAGCTGGATTTATAGCATAGCCTGTAGTACCACCCAGCGATAAGCCGATACTCAAAACCAATAAAGCTACCGGAAGTGCATCTAATGTTCCTAATGAATGAGTAGGTTTAGTCATAAATAATACACCCATAATTAAAACAAAAGTTCCAATACACTCCGATATTAAATTAAAAGAAACGTTTCTGATTGCTGGTGCAGTACAAAATGTTGCTTGTATTAAACCCGCATCTTCAGTTGCATCAAAATGTTGTTTATAGGTAACCCAAACTAAAGTTGCACCAGCCATTGCACCTAATAATTGTGCAGCTATATAAAGCGGCACTTGTGCCCAAGGAAAATTATTCATGGCTGCCAATGCAATGGTTACTGCCGGATTTAAATGTGCACCACTTTCGGCTGCCGAAACATAAACGCCAATAAAAACAGCCATTGCCCAACCAAAACTTATTACAATCCATCCCCCGCTATTGCCTTTAGTTTTTGCTAAAACTACATTGGCAACAACACCATTGCCTAAAAGAATCAATAACATCGTACCTAAAAATTCGGCTAAAAAAGGTGACATACAAATGATTTAAAAAATGAAGATGATGATTTTTACGCAATGGATAAAGCAGCAGTAACAGCTTGTTGCCATCCATAAGCTAATTTTTCACGAGCCGCCTCCGTAATTTGCGGATGAAAAGTTTTTTCAATTTGCCATTGTGCTTGTAAGGCATCAATACTATCCCAAAAACCTACTGCCAATCCGGCAAGATAAGCTGCACCCAACGCTGTAGTTTCTGTAGTAGTAGGACGAACAACAGCGGTATTCAACATATCGCTTTGAAACTGCATCAATAAATCATTTTTAGTGGCACCGCCATCTACCCTCAATTCTTTAATCATAATTCCGCTATCGGCTTCCATGGCTTTTAATACATCCATGGTTTGATAGGCAATGCTTTCAATGGCTGCACGAGCAATATGTGCCGATGTGGCACCTCTTGTTAATCCGGTTACTGTGCCTTTTGCACGTGGGTTCCAATGCGGAGCACCTAAGCCTGCAAATGCTGGAACTACATAAACTCCATCGGTGGTTGTTACTTTTTTGGCTAAGGCTTCTACATCTGCTGATGTTTTGATAATACCCAAACCATCTCTTAACCATTGTACAACTGCTCCGGCAATAAAAACACTACCTTCTAATGCATATTGAGTACTACCTTTAATTTTCCAGGCTACCGTAGTAAGTAAATTGTGTTGAGATTGCATTCTTTTTTCACCGGTATTCATCAACATAAAACAACCTGTACCATAAGTATTTTTAACCATTCCAGGTTGTGTGCAAAGTTGTCCAAATAAAGCAGCTTGTTGATCTCCTGCTATACCGGCAATAGGAATAGATGTATCGAATAAAGTAGTGTACCCATAAACTTCACTGCTGCTGCAAATATTGGGCAACAATGCAGCAGGAATATTTAACAATGTAGTGAGATCATCATCCCATGTACAAGTATCAATATTACAAAGTAAGGTTCTGCTGGCATTAGTTACATCTGTTGCATGTACTTTACCATCGGTAAGTTTCCACAATAACCAAGTATCGATGGTACCAAAACATAATTTTCCTTCATTGGCTTTATCCCTTGCACCTTCTACATGATCTAATATCCATTTTATTTTAGTACCACTGAAATACGCATCAATGACCAATCCTGTTTTTTGTTGAATATTATTTGCATGACCTTGTTGTATTAATGTATCACAATAAGCCGCAGTTCTTCTGTCTTGCCAAACAATGGCATTATATAAAGGCAAGCCTGTTTCGCGATCCCAAACAACAGTAGTTTCGCGTTGATTGGTAATGCCAATAGCGGCAATTTCGGTTGCATCAATCCCCGATGTTGCCAACACTTCTTGAGCTGTTTCTATTTGCGTATTCCATATTTCAATTGGATCGTGCTCTACCCAACCTGGCTCCGGAAAAATTTGCGTGAATTCTTTTTGTGCAACGGCAACCACCAAACCGGCTGCATTAAATAAAATGGCTCTACTACTGGTTGTACCTTGATCCAGTGCAAGAATATATTTCTTCATAAGCAAGTAATTTATACTGCACCAACAAAAATAAAGTTGATGGCAATCGTTCTAAAAAATGGCAGTGAGCAATTTCAAGATAATTAAAAAAACGAACTTCTTTAGAAATTATACCCGCGAATAGAATTTATGGGTGTTTCGGATAGATATGCATAAATAAACATACGATTGCGTAATCTTAAAGAATTTTTATACCGCTTTAAAAATGTGCAAAAAGCAGTTTACCTTAACAGTAAAATTGATTGCTTATTTAAATGAACATTATGAAAAACATTTTAACGTTGGCCTTTCTTTTTATGGTTGCAAATGTTTCGGCACAACTTAAACTTCCGGCAGTATTTAACAGTAATATGGTTTTGCAACAACAGAAATCCAATAATATATGGGGATGGGCAAAAGCCGGAAATGCTGTTACTGTCCAGTTTAAAGGGAAAAAATATACAACCCAATGTGGTGCAAATGGCAAATGGAATCTTTTATTAGATGCGGCTAAAGCAGGCAATGCAGGTGATATACGCATTCAATCGGGCGGAGAAAGTATTACGCTAAAAAATATTGCTGTGGGTGAAGTATGGATTTGCAGTGGGCAAAGCAATATGGAATGGACGATGGGAATGTTGCGTTCCGATTATCTTGACGAAAAAGCAAAAGCGTCCAATAACAACATCCGATTTATGGTAGTTAAAAATTCGGTAGCAGGTACACCGCAAGAAGATGTGGAATTGAAAAGTAGTTGGCAACAAATAGATAGCAGCTCTATTAATCAATGTTCGGCAGTTGGATATTGGTATGCAAAAACATTGCAACAGAAATTAAAAGTACCTGTAGGTTTAATTGTTTCGGCATGGGGCGGCACATTAATACAACCGTGGATTGGTGTGGATGGATTTAATCAATTTCCAAAATATGTTGACCACTACAACAAAAATATTAAGACCATTGATTTTAAGCAACTGGATGATTTACAGAAAGCAGCTAATGATAAGTATAATCAAACAATTATAAACATGTATGCCGAAACAAAGCAATATATTTCGGTTGATTATGATGACCATGATTGGCAAAAAATGAAATTACCCAACCATTGGGAAGATGCCGGCTATCCTACTTTAGATGGCATTGTATATTATAGAATTGCATTTACAGTAAGAGATGCTGATGCCGGTAAAGCAGCTCAATTGTATATGCCACCCATTGATGATGCAGACTCTAGTTATATCAATGGCGTTTTAATTGGAACCAATAAACAGTGGGATGACCCAAGATTATATAGTGTTCCAAGTGGGATTTTAAAAGCGGGGAAAAATTATTTAGTCATTCGTGTTGAAGATACCGGTGGTGGCGGTGGATTAGCAAGCGTTGAGGAAAATTTTCATATTGATATTGATCAACAAAAAATCTTTTTAGCCGGTGATGCTACTTATAAAATTGTTGCAAAAATGGCCGACATATCAGGCGGTAATGGTCCTATTCATCAACAAGCTACAGTTTTATACAATGCCATGATTGCACCCTTTACATCCTTTGGAATTAGAGGTGCCCTTTGGTATCAAGGCGAAAGTAATGCCGATAATGCAAAAGAATATCAAGGATTATTTCCTGCAATGATTAAACATTGGCGTACACATTTTAAGCAAGATAATTTCCCTTTCTTATTTGTTCAATTATCTTCTTTTGGTGCGCTAAAAGACCAACCTGCTGCTAGCAATTGGGCCGAGTTGCGTGAAGCGCAAACCAAAACATTAAGTGTGCCTAATACAGCAATGGCTGTTACTACAGATATTGGCGATCCATTAAACATTCACCCTACAAAAAAGAAAGAAGTGGGTGAAAGATTGGCGGCACAAGCTTTTCAAATGGTATATCAATTACCTAAAGCTGTAGCATCGGGACCACAATTTGAGCAGTACAGTATTTCGGTCAATACCATCACCATACAATTTAAACAAGCCGGAAAAGGATTGCTATGCAAAGGGAAAAAATTAGCACATTTTGCCATTGCCGGATCTGATCAACAATTTGTATGGGCAGATGCCGAGATAAAGGGCAATAGCGTTATTGTTTCCAGTAAAGCAGTTGCACATCCTATAGCGGTAAGGTATGCATGGGCCGATAGTCCGGTAGATGCCAACTTATACAATAAGGAAGGTTACCCGGCTGTACCATTTAGGACCGATGATTGGTAAAAAGAAAGTGACTGAACGCTTAAAACATTTCCTTGTAAAACCATTGTTATAATGGCTTTACAAGGAAAATGAATGCAATTATTTTTTTGCAATAGATCCTAATGCAGTTATTTGATTTGCATTGCTAGGATAAATGGTGTAAGTGATTACTTTATTGGTTGAAGCATTTTTTACTTCAATGGTAATTTCATCTTCTGCGTTAGCATCTTCTTTTACAAATTGATACATGCGCACTAAATCTTTAGAAGTACCTTTTAAAGATTCGGTATAAATAATACCTTGTTTATCTTTAATTACTACGGTAAAATTTTCTAAATTTTCGTTGTTGATGTGCAGTTGAAAAACTGGTGCATCATCTTCAACATGGATAACACTGATTTCTACCGGATTTTCTTTGTTTACATCAGCAGCCATTGCAGGAGCCGAAAAACTCATTGTGCCTAATAATGCAGCAACAGTAAAAAGGAAACGGGTATTTGAGATTACATTTTTCATAATAATAATTTTTTTTGTTGTTAATAATAAATTACAGCACTGTATTTTCATTAACAGCAAGCGAACGGTACGTACACGTGATTTTCTTATAGCAAAGCGAAAGTTAAAAGGATGCCAGATGATTAATTTTTAGTTGCATCCTGAATTGATAACACAAAGTAAGGCTGATTTTTTTTGATGTTCAAACTGTAAAAAAAATGTTATAGCCCTTTACTGTAGGGCATTTCAGCAAACGAACGCCATTACGCCCAAGTGCATTTTTGGTAGTAGCGCATTAATAATTTACAATTGCTTAATACATCTGTTGATAAAAGATAAACTGTTGAACACCTACGCCCGATTGCAATGGTACCCCTGTGGAGCCATGTGCGCAGGTTTTGTGCAGGCGTACAAGTGTAAAGCGGGACAAATGCCGAATAGCGTTCTACAGATAACGTACAAGCGTAAATGTTAGTTATGCTTAACAGGCAGCCAATTCATAATTGGAATAGTGGCAGACGTTTTGTAATAATTATTTTGCAAGCTGTCGTTCCAGCCATTAGGATTGGCATCGAAACTGGTACTGCTGTAAAAAATGCTGCCTTTTATCGTAGGATATTTTCGGGTGAGTTTGATTTGATTGGGTAACTCGTTGGGCTTAACACGTTTTACCATAGTGTTTTCCTTGGGTATATGGCGATACACACCATGCCCTATGTACACATGTTTGCCATAACTGTTTTTACTCCACCAGGCAATCATTTTTTCGAACGGAATTTTTGTATGCCCTATATCTAAAAAAAGTTGCGGGGCAACATAGTCTACCCATCCACGTTTGAGCCATAAGATAACATCTGCATATAAATCATCGTAATTGGTCTGCCATGCATCACTTTCGCTGCCTAGAGGATCTTTACTTTTATTACGCCATACACTAAAAGGCGCTACTCCAAATTTTACCCAAGGTTTAATTTTTTTAATAGCGGTATGCAATTGCTCGATGAGCTTGTTTACATTTTCTCTACGCCAATCGTCTTTCGATAAAGTTGAAGCAGCTGAAACAAATAAAGCAGAATCGGGATAAGGAATACTATCAATTTTAGAAGGATAAAAATAATCATCTAAATGAATGGCATCTACCTCATACCGTTGAACGATGTCGGTGATAACGGTAGTGATAAAATCTCTACATTCTTTTTTTGCCGGATTGAAATAACGAGATTTGCCATAATCTACAAACCACTCGGGATGTTTATACGTGATGTGGTTACTATCTACAGAAGAAAATTGAATACTGGATACAGCACGATATGGATTACACCAAGCATGAAATTCGAAACCGCGTTTATGCGCTTCAGTGATCATGAATTGTAAAGGATCGTAATAAGGTTCGGGAGCTTTACCTTGAATACCGATAAGCCATTGGCTCCAAGGTTCGTAAGGAGAAGGATAAAATGCATCTGCAGCAACACGCACTTGTACGATAACAGCATTGATGCCATTTTTTTTATGAAAATCGAGTTGACGAATGAATGCAACCTTTTGGCTATCGGAATTGGTTACACCTAATGTTGGCCAATCTTTATTAAAAGCAGTGGTGATCCAAACGCCTCTAAATTCTTGTTGTGGATTGGATTGAGCCCATGAATGCATAGTAAACATACAGCTTAACAAGAATGCCAAACAGTAGCTTTTAATATCATTGAAAAAGCAGTACTTATTTTTTAAGCAATGCATCAATTTGTTTTTGTTGTTGACGAATCATTTCTTGTTGGGCCTTCATGCCTTCAATAAGTACCGGAATTAAGCCAATATAGTTTACCGATTTAAAGCCGTTTTTATCTGTAGTTACCAATTCGGGATAAACTTTTTCAAGGTCTTGAGCGATTAGTCCTAGTTGTGTAGTGGCATCAAAATGATGATCTTCAAATGCAGCTTGATTGAACTCATAACGTTTGCCATTTAGTTTTTCAATGTTTGCTAAAGCATTATCGATTGAACGCACATTTTGCTTAAATCTAGCATCGCTGAATTGGAAAAAATTATTGGCTTGTACATTTCCCGACACTTCCAATTTTTGATTAGGACTTGTAGTGCCAATACCAACATTGCCTATATTGCTAGAGTAAATATCGTTTGTATTGAACATACCGGTAGTCCATTTTCCAATTTGTGCAGGATCGGTCCAAGAGGCATTTCCACTATTATCGGAACTTAAAATATAGCCATTATTTGCGCCGCCTGTAACTTGTAAAGAAGAAGTTTTTGTTCGTCCATTTACATCTAAAGGAGCAGATGGATTGCTTTGTCCGATGCCTACATTGATACCCGTATTGTTGAAAATATTTCCTCCTGAAAATGTCCAATAATTATTTACTGTTGCCGGTGGTGCCGTCCAAGTAGCATTTCCATATCCATCGGAAGTAAGCATATATCCAAAGCTTACATTGCCTCCTGTAAGTTGAATAGCGGTAGCTTTAATATTACCTTGTACATCAAGTTTAACTGTAGGAACCGCCACACCAATTCCAATATTTCCATTATATCCTCTGATCCAATTACCAATATTTAATTGATTGGAACCTGCTGTAGAAAAATTGGGTTGCACATCGTAGCCGATAAAAATATTATTGGAACCGGATGATAGTAATGCACCGGCATTCCAACCAATGGCAACATTATTGGTTCCATTCGTAGAATACAAAGCACTTTCACCTACTGCAACATTTTTACTTCCGGTGCTGTTTAAATTTAATGCCGAAATACCAATGGCGGTATTATTGGAACCTAAGTTATTGGTAGAAAGTGCCGCAAAACCTAAAGCGGTATTGTATCCACCACCAACATTGGCTTTTAATGCATTTACACCCAAAGCTGTATTATAAGTACCGGTAGTATTATTTTTTAAAGCTTCAAACCCATTGGCCACATTGTAACTTCCAGTAGCGTTGGCATACAATGCATTGGCACCGGTAGCGGTATTGTATAAACCGTAAGTGTTGGTCAATAAAGCATTGGCACCTAAAGCGGTATTACCATTTCCACCCTCATATTCTACCGGAATATTACTTTCTATTGTATTGATATAACCGATATTATTTTTTAAAGCATTAGAGCCGATGGCTGTATTCCACGAACCAGTAGCATTGGCATATAACGCTTTACTGCCAATAGCCACATTACTGAGGGCTTGGATATCATCGTGAAATACGTTGGTACCATTATTGAAAAGCGCACTATCTCCCACCGCCACAAGATTGCTT
>JBMOEQ010000079.1:0-12461 GCA_049314655.1 Ferruginibacter sp.
TAATTTGGCTGAAAAAAGGAAAAGAAATTTTGTATCAAGGCAAGCCATTTGACATAAAATTATATAAAGAATCCAATGGTATTGCTACCATTAAAGGCTATATTGATGAAAAAGAACATCAATTACTGCAGAAAATCATCAAGCTTGTAACCGGGCAAAGCAACACACAAAAATCTAGTCAAATTGCTTATAAATTTTTTCTTCCTTTTTATAAACCGGTGAAAATTTTAAAAGTAGAAGAGATAGATTTTTCATTTGCTGCAATACATTTTATACATCGCAAAAGCGCCATTTTTGAACTCAGTTTAGAGCAACTTTCACCTCCTCCTAAGTACCATAGTATTTAACGAAAACCCTTGTTGTGTTTTTAAGTAAAACCACAGCATATTGCTCATTCATTCTTTTTGGATGAGTATGTATCATTGTAGCAATGCTACAGTTATTTATGATTATATTTCAACCTTAACTACTATGCTTAAATTATCAATCACTTGTGCTAGTATGCTATTTGCTTCAGCTGTTCTGGCACAACAACCTATTTCTAAAACCGATACAACACATAAAGCAATTGTACTCGATGAAGTAGTTTTATCGAGTGGAAACTTTGAAGAAAAAAAGAAAAATATTGCTCAAAGAATTGAATTGCTTTCCTCTAAGCATATTGAGCAATCGATGTCTCAAAATACCGGCGACCTTTTATTAAATACCGGTAAAATATTTGTACAAAAAAGTCAACAAGGTGGCAGTAGCCCCGTTATCAGAGGATTTGAAGCCAGCAGGATATTGTTGGTTATTGATGGCGTTCGTTTAAATAACGCCATCTTTCGAAGCGGTCATCTTCAAAACATTATCACTAACGATCAAAATTCTTTGCGCCAAGTTGAAGTGATGTACGGCCCTTCTTCTACCACTTATGGCAGCGATGCATTAGGCGGCAGCATTCAATTACTCACCAAAAATCCTATACTTTCTTCTACAATAAAACTCATCAGTAAAGGCACTACATTTTTTAGATATAGCAGTGCTAATGAAGAAAAAACCATACATGCCGACGTTAGCTTAGGTGGCAAAAAATTAGCTTGGTTTCAATCGTACAATTACAGCGATTTTGGCGACATGAAAATGGGTAGTAATTATCCGGATAAATACCCAAATTTTGGCAGAAGAAGTCAATATATTGAAACCATCAATGGTGTTGATATCATTCAAACAAATAGCAATGATAAAGTGCAAAAATTTACGGCATTTAAACAATGGGATATTATAGAAAAGGTTTTATTTAAACCCAATGATAAACAATCGCATTTGCTCAATATACAATTCTCCAATAGCAGCGATGTACCACGTTACGACAGGCTTCAAGATGTGCGGAATGGTAATTTAAGATTTGCATCTTGGTATTATGGTCCACAGAAAAGAGTATTGGCTGCATACGAAATGAATTTGAATCAACTTGGTTTTGTAGATGAACTTAAATTGAATGTTAACTTTCAAGACATTGAAGAAAGCAGACAAAATAGAGATTATTTAAGATACGATCGCTTTGACAGCAGAAAAGAAAACATTAAAGTTTGGGGTGCAACTTTAGCTGCAAGAAAAAAAATGGAGCGTAACGAAATAACTTTGGGGGTTGATGCACAATTGAATGACTTAACTTCCACCGCATTCAGAAAAAATTTAATTACAGGAACCCTTACTGCATTAGATACCCGTTATCCCGATGGCAAAAACAATGTGAATCATTTTGGCTTATATGTACAGCATATCTATAAATCTACGGATGGCAAATGGGTGTTGAATGATGGTATTCGATTTCAATTGAGTAAACTACACAGTACTATTATAAATAACAGCTTTTTAAATTTGCCCATTACCAATATTGAACAAAATAATGCCGCATTAACCGGTAATATTGGATTGGTTTATAATGCCAATAAAAAAACCATCTTGAAAGCAGTTGTGTCTACAGGATTTAGAGCCCCCAATATTGATGATTTGTCGAAAATATTTGAATCAAGTACGGCTGCTAAGCAAGTAATTGTTCCTAATGCTAGTATTAAACCGGAATATACTTATGGGGTAGACTTTACCATTCAGCATCAACTTACAGACAAAGTAAACATCAATTTGAATAGTTTCTATACACTATTTAGAAATGCATTGGTAAAAGCGCCTTATCAATTGAATGGTCAAGATTCGATTATTTACAATGGTATAAAATCGCAAGTATTGGCCAATCAAAATTTCAACAAAGCTTATCTCTATGGTTTTGCAATAGATCTTTTAGTGAATGTTGCATCTAATTTAAGTGCCACTAGCACCATTTCATATACTTATGGAAGATTTAAAACCGATGCAACAAAAAATTCAGCCGTGTACGAAAAGCAAGTAAATGGCACGTACAATTTAGTACAGAAAAAAGTTGCTGAAAAACCATTGGATCATATTCCACCATTAATTGGAAGAACAAGTTTTAACTACCGCTATAAAAAATTAAATGCCGAAATCAGTTTTTTATATAATGGTTGGAAACGATTAGATCAATATAATGCCGATGGTGAAGACAATGCACAATATGCTACAGCAGATGGCATGCCGGCATGGGTAATTGCAAATTTTAAATGTAGTATACCATTAACTAAAGGCCTTTTACTACAAGCCGGTGTTGAAAATATTTTCGACCGCAATTACCGCTATTTTGCTTCCGGTTTTTCTGCAGCAGGAAGGAATTTTCAGATTTCATTAAGATCTAGCTGGTAAAACTATTGATTATCAATACAATAAACTTAAAGGGAACCAAAACAAACAATCGGTTCCTTTTTTTTATGAGCAGCAATTTTGCGCTTTAAAATGTCTATATTTATACTGTAATAAACTTCATATATGACTGAAGAGTTGATGCTTACAGGTTGTTTACAAAATAATGCTGCTTCTCAAGAGGCATTGTATAACCGTTTCAGTCCCCGCATGTTGGGGGTTTGCTATCGGTTTGCAAAAAATAGAGAAGATGCAGAAGATATGTTGCAAGAAGGATTCATCAAAGTGTTCTCTCAAATACACCAATACAGAAATGAAGGTGCATTGGAAGGATGGATTAGAAGAATCATTGTACATACTTGTATCAATAGCCTTAAAAAGAACAAGAAGTTTTCGGACAGTGTAGACATTGCTTATGCCATCAATTTGAGTACTAGGCCAGAAAGTATTCCGTCTATTGTGCAAGCCAAAGAAATTGTAGAATGTATCAGAACATTGCCTTTAGGATATCGAACGGTATTAAACTTATATGCTATTGAAGGCTACTCACACAAAGAAATTAGTACGCTTTTAGACATTGAAGAAAGTACCAGCAGATCTCAATACACCCGAGCAAAAGCCATGTTAGAAGACATTTTAGTGCGTAAGAATATGATGGTGAAAAGCAAACCAAAAACTGTTGCCATAGCAAGCATGTAATTTTTAAATTAAAGACATTATTTGAATTACCTCAGAATTTAGTGAAAGATGGAGCGATATTTAAATCAAGATAATTTTGAACAACTGCTGAAAGAAAAGGCTGATGATTTCAAGATGTACCCAAACCGAAAAGTTTGGTCGAGCCTTTATAACAATTTACACCCGGGAAGCAAAATGCCTTCTTTGGCTATGACTGTTTCCCTGATTTCAATTTTATTTATCGTAGGCTTATGGAATGCAAATGTTACATCTTCTAAACGCAGCACCAAAAGCAATTACGGCATTGCACAACAACAAACAAATCAACGTCAATTAATTGCTGTAAATTATTTAGCCAATACAAATAATTCAGGAATTATTTTACCTGATGCCTACTACCCTTTCCAAAAAAATATTATTACAAATCAACCTTCAGAAAATCTTATAGAAAAAGCAAATGATAATATTCAAGTTGTAAATAAAACAACTGCTTTAGCTGAAACTGATTTATTTACTACAAGCGCTCATCAACCAAAACAAAACAGTACCCCAATAGCTACAAAAGCACTTGCACAAACTAAAGCAATGGCCAATGTTTCAAGCGAGTTGAAATTAATGCCAACAGAAAATATCGAAATAGCTGGTAACGAAAATATAAACATCAATAACAATTTAGTATCCAATAATGATGCTGAAGATTATTTTGAATCCAATAGTTTACCTAATAACACAGTATCAAATACAAAAAGCTCCGATATTTCATTCTTAAATACAGCAGCTTCAATTTCGGCTAACATCAACAACACCATCAATCAACAACTCACACAACATACTACTGCACAACAAGCTTCAGCAAAAGCATTGGTTAGCAAAAATGCTATGAGTGAAACCGATAAAGCATGGATCGAACATTTTGCTTTTCACAATAAACGTGTAGCTAAAAAATGGGCAAATAAATTAAGTTGGACGGCATACATCACACCGTCTGCAACCTTTAGAGAATTAAAATCAAATGTAATTGTTAATAATATTCCAAGTGTATTATCAACCCAATCGAGTAATTCTTTAAATACAGATATTAATAATTCGGTTAGTCATATTCCGGCATTTGGCATAGAAACCGGCGCAGCTTTTAAATATGAAATTTTTAAAGGCATTAGAGTTACAGCCGGCTTGCAATTAAATTACACGCGTTATACTGCAATGGCGTTTGAAAATTCGCATCCGGTAGCTACTACCTTAACGATGAACAACTTCAAAAACAATTCGCATTATGAGGTTTATAAAACAACGCCATTTTCTAACGGAAACGGTTTAGAAAATATTCGTTTACACAATCAAACTTTTCAAATTGCTATGCCAATTGGTGCAGAATTTCGTTTAGCAGGCAAGCAAAAATTGCAATGGTATGTGGGCACCAATGTACAACCAACATTTGTTATTGCAGGAAAATCTTACTTGATTTCATCGGATAGAAGAAATTATGTAGAGGAAACATCCATGCTTAACCATTGGAATATCAACGCCAATTTAGAAACCTTCATTACCTACAAAGCCAATAATAATTTAACCTGGCAAATTGGGCCTCAATACAGAAGACAACTATTTACTACCAACAAAAAAGTATACGCTGTTGAAGAGCGCTTAACCGGATACGGCATTAAATTGGGCGTTAGTAAACTCATTCAATAACAATAGATAATCTAGTTGTTATTGAATGAGTTTATTTTTTCCTGGATTGTATTATTTAGAAATTGATGATTGTTCTTCAAAGCATTCATTCCTTCTTCTTAATTTTGATTATGAAACTTTTTCGCAATAATTTTATTGTAATTGTTTGCATTGCTGCTTTTTACATGGTTGGATGTAAAGGCAATAACAGCACTACAATTGCTCCTGAACAATCAACCACAAAAGATTCTTTTTTTCCGGTAACCTCTTATATTAGTGGTCAGATTGCACTTTTCGATTCTCTAGATGTAACTCCATTACATGTAAGAACCGTGAAAGATAAAATCGATTCCTTTTGGTTAAAAAGAGAAACACTAGTTCCATTATTAAGTAGTTTTCTTCAGCCCGAAATTAATGTAGATAATTTAACTGCGTTCTTTAAAGAAGCTCGGTTTAAAGATCAAACCCTAAATTCAATTACATTTACTTACGATCCAAAAGTAAAATTGCCCGATAGTATATTGCTGCGTCATTGGGATGTATATGTAAACCCCGATGATGGAAAGGTTACAAAAATTTATATTGTTAAAGCGGCAAAAGACGGTGATCTAGTTTACCAACAACAGTATATATGGAATTCAAATAAATCGGCTAAAATCACCATTCTAAAAACCGATGAAAAAGGCAATACAGAAGTAATTCAGGAAGATCAATTCATTTGGAATTTTACTGATCCCGAATAAACGCAAGTGATTTTTTGCCTGCTATTGAATGGAATAAAATGACATCAACCGAATTTGCTGAAATAGCATCCACCATTCCTACCAACCCCGGAATTTATAAATATTACGATGGGGAGGATATGTTATTATATGTAGGCAAAGCAAAAAATTTACGCAAAAGAGTAAGTTCGTATTTTCAAAAAAATCTTACTAGTTATAAAACAAGAGAATTAGTTAGTAGAATAAATCGTATTGAATTTACCATTGTAAACAGTGAACAAGATGCTTTTTTATTAGAAAATTCACTAATTAAAAAATTCTTGCCACGCTTTAATATCAGCTTAAAAGACGATAAAACCTATCCCTATATCGTCATTAAAAATGAAGCTTTCCCACGCGTATTTTTTACCAGAAGGAAAATGAATGATGGTTCGCAATACTTAGGTCCGTTTACATCTGTAGGTAAAGTGCGAGAATTATTAGATTTCATCAAACAAAATATTCCACTACGCACTTGCAAATTATTATTAAGTAAAGAAAATATTGAACGCAAGAAATTTAAAGTTTGCTTAGAATACCATTTAGGCAATTGTAAAGGTCCTTGCGAAGGTCATCAAAGCTTAACCGATTATGATGAAGGTATTGGTAGATTAAAAGATATTTTAAAAGGCAATTTGCAAGGTGTTACACAATACTATAAAAATCAAATGCAAGACTATGTTACCCAACTTGAATTTGAAAAAGCTGCAATTGTTAAAAGTAAATTAGAACATCTTTTAACGTATCAATCAAAATCTACGATAGTAAATGCAAAAACAGGCACTGTAGATGTTTTTAGTATTTTAGAAGAAGGCGATACGGCATATGTAAATTATTTAGCCGTAAACAATGGGGCAATTGTTCAAACCAAAACGGTAATGCTTACTAAGCAATTGGAAGAATCGGCAAAAGAAGTGCTTGAATTTGCTGTAGCCGATTTACGCCATACCTTCAATAGTGAAGCTGCCGAAATTATTGTTCCGTTTAACATTGATTATATTCAAACCGATATTTTAATTACAGTTCCTAAAGCCGGGGAGAAAAAACAGTTACTGGATCTTTCGCTTAAAAATGTAAATTATTTCAAAGAAGATTTACAGAAAAGAAAGTTGTTGATGCTCGAAAATAAATCAGAAACTGAAGTCAATGAAGTGTTATTGCAATTGCAAGAAGATTTACAATTGAGTGCTTTACCACTACATATTGAATGTTTCGATAATTCCAACTTTCAAGGCAGTTATCCGGTATCGGCAATGGTATGTTTTAAAAATGGCTTACCCAGTAAAACCGATTACAGGCGATTTAATGTAAAAACCGTTAAGGGTATAAATGACTTTGCCACCATGAGTGAAGTGGTGTATAGGCGCTATAAACGCCTAAAAGAAGAAAATTTACCTATGCCCGAGCTTATAATTATAGATGGCGGTAAAGGGCAATTGAGTTCGGCAATGGATAGTATTCAAAAGCTTGAACTTACCGGACAATTAACCTTGGTTGGTTTAGCTAAAAATGAAGAAGAGCTATTTTTTGCCGGTGATACGCAATCCATAAAATTACCATGGGATAGTGAAAGTTTGAAATTGATTCGTAGAATAAGAGATGAAGTGCATCGCTTTGGAATAACATTCCATCGTAACCAACGAAGCAAAGGCACATTAAAGAATGAATTGGAACAAATACCCGGAATTGGGAAATCAACCATTGAAGAATTATTAAAAACATTTAAATCAGTTAAAAATATTCGTTCGCAAGAAGAAAGAAATTTAATTGCTGTAATTGGGAAAAATAGAACAAAATTATTACTGGAATATTTTCAATCTACTTCAAAAAATAATGGGCCCGAATGAAAATTCAGGCCCGTTTTAAATCCAATATCCTATGAAAAACCGCTACTAAAATAACCAATAGCAAAATGCCATTGCATACGTAGTAATGGGTATTTTATATAAAAAAAATCCCCGTAAAAACGGGGATCTAAATGTATTATTAAGATTAGATGGAATTAGTAACTCCACAAATCTTGTTCGTAATTGAAAACCTTTTCTTTGATACGGTCGCCTTCTAGTAATTGGAAAACACCGTTATCTTTTAAACCAGGCGTTGCGTTTAATGGAAGATCGAATGGATTGTCGATAGTACTTTTTACAATACGACCGCTAAACATTCTACTTTCAAAAAGTTCTTCCCAACTCATTCTCGCGCCAAAGTTTTTACCGTTATACGCTTCATATTTTGCAAAGATGGGGCGCATATCGGGATAGTATACCCAAAATAATTCTGTAGTACCTACATAAATACCTTGAGATGTGTAAACATTTTTAATAGGAGCAATACCTAATATTCTCCAAAATAATCTTGAACTTTCTTTATCAAAAATAACTTCTTCTTTGATTTTGAAACGTACAAAAGAATCGAGGTTAACTTCATTTACAACGTCTTTGTAACCGGTTATTTGTCCTAATGAATCATAAATAGGTGTTGTAGTGGTACCTCCAGAAATTTTGGTAGCTACATCGCTAATGGTCATTGGTGTGGTGAATCGATCATCAATTGGATCAAATACAGTAACTGCACTATCTTGAATGGCTTTCATTAAGATAGAAATAAAACGTTGGTTACCGTTATTTTCATCCGCTTTATAACGGAAAGGAAGATTGATTTTTTCTCTAGCATCAATTTCGCGCCAAATTTTATGACGGTAAACGGCATCGTCTACACGAATATGTTCATACGCCAATGGTGTTCTGTCGCGGATATCCTTAGTTTCAACCGCTTCATCAGGACGAAGTGATTTTTTCACTTTAGGAATTGGCAAACTGTCGTTTTTGGGTGCCGGTGCAGCTGGAGCAGGTGCAACTACTGCAGTAGCCACAGAATCTACTTGAGCGGTAGGACTAACCTTCGCTTTCGTTTTACCTTTTGTGGTTTTACGTGTAGTAGTACCGCGTTTAACTGCAGTACGAGTACCTGCCTTTTTCTTTTGAGCACTTACTACATTAGTAAAAAGCGCCAAACAAAAAGAAAGTAACAATACCCTAAATAGTTTCTTTTGCATAGAGATTTAATTAACTTATTTCAATAAAAAGCCTGGGGCTTGAATAGTTCTTACAGAACCATCTGGGCCTTGTACTTTTACGTTATCAAAGATTACGGTTGTTCCTGGTTGGCATTTTGCCAATTGTGGCAAAGCACCTAAATTATTTCCTGTTAAAGTAGCAACTTGTAATGGAGTAAATCCGGCACCGGTAAAGTAAACTGTACCACCTACTACACTAAAGCGCGCATCAAAATCAAAATTTTCTAATTCAGCACGGCAGTATTGTTGAGATTTAAATACTGCTGAAGGAATTGAACCACCAGAACTTGGACCAATTTTGAAAATTGGATCCGGAATACGTTTAACACGGAAATCAAACTTATTTGATTTGCCATCTGCAGTAACTGTTATAGATGCTGCTGTACCGCCGGTTACACTGATGATCCGATTGCCATTGCTTCCGCTCATAGTTCCACCTGTGATAGATACATTTGTCTTGTCCCAACCCGAACCTGAAGAAATAGTGATTGGGTTTGGTACACCGATATAAAATACATTCATTTTATCCAACATTACTGCTGCTCCACCCGGAACACCCACAGTGTATTCAATTTCTTTAACTAATTTATCAGCAGTTCCATCAGGGCGCGTATAGTTAATTGTTACATTAACTTTTTGGTTACCTGTACCAGAAACGTTGAATTTCTTTTCAGCAACACCATTTTCATTTAAACCAACTGTAGTTCCACCAATTGTAATGGTTGGTTTAGCTGCAGAGTTAAATGCTCCAACACCTGCTGTAACAACCAATTCTTGTCCTGGCATTAAGTATGTAGAACTAGCACCAGCAATAGGTTGAAATTTATCGTAGATAACTTTTACTGCACCAATTTGATTGTGACAGAAAGTAACCACTTGGTTTTCTGAATTCTTAATGTTGTTTTGAAACTTACTCAACATGGTTAATGCTGCAACCGTAGGCGTCATATGGAAAATTGCACTTGTAAAATCTTTTACATGGCCTTCCTGACTAATTGGAGGAGTAACATCAATTTGTAAAGTAGTTTCGAAAGCTTTTCTAATTTCCGGATCTAAATTCAACATGTCTTCTTTGAATTTTTTCAAACGAGCTTCTAGTTCCTTTCCTTTGCCTTTTATTTCAAATAAACGCGTAGAAGCATCTAAGTTATCTTGTTTGAATTCTTCTTTTCCGTCAACTGTTTTTAATCCAGATTCTTGTTTTAATTCTAGCTTTAATTGATCCAAATAGGTCATCATATCAGCTGCCATTTTTTGAGCATCTAATGCTTTCGGCTGCCAAATTCTAGCTTTTTCAGCAGATTGAGGATCGGCTAGTTTATCAGCCAATGATTTGTATAAAGTATTGTTGGCTGCCTCAATATTTTTGTTTGAGTTAGTGAGACTTCCGTCTACCAATTTAAAGGCATTCAGAATTTCGGCAGACACGTTCAACGCCAAGATAGCTGTCAATACCAAGTACATGATATTGATCATCTTCTGCCTGGGCTCTTTAGGTAAAGCCATAATATTTCAGATTTACGATTGTTAAGTTAATTGTTTGGTTTTAAAAGAAATGCAGGTAATTCGTTAAAATTACTTACCACTTTGCATTGCACTCAGCATATTTCCATAAACTGAATTCAATTTGCTCAAGTTAGTAGCCAATGCACCAATTTGATCTTTTGCCTTATTAGCATCATCAACGCTACTCATCATAGCCTGACTAGCTTCAGCCATTTTACCGTAGAAGCCATTTAATGCTTTAAGGTGGTTGTTACTTTCTTTTAATTCCAATTCGTAAATAGTATTTAATGAACCTAAGTTTTTAGTTAATACTTGAACTTGCTCGTGGAATCCTTTTGCACTTTCTGATGCATTATTAAAAGAAGCCATTGTTGTTGCACTGTTTGTAAATGCAGTAGCCATTGTAGTAATAGCTGTAGTTGCTTCTTTAGTTTTAACACCAAAATCGCTAGTAGATTTTACTACATCGCCAATTTCAGAGAAATTGTTAACTGTAGAACCTAATTTTTGGAAACCTTCACCCAATTTTTTAAGGTTAACTGGAGTGATATCAGCTTCTTGAAGCATTTTATCCATAGATTTCAATGCAGGATTACCGGCAGCAACAGCAGCAACTGGATGATCTTCGTCGTGTGATTTTGGTTTAACCCACTCAATTACCGCATAAATTGCGAAAATTGCAGTTTCTGTCCACATACCTACTGTTAACATCATGTCTGCATAAGACTGGTGAGTCAATTTTGCCCAAGCGGCAAAGATAATAACAGCGGCACCAGCACTAACGCACACATCAATAAGGGTTAAAAATGTTCTTTTTTTAGCAGCCATGATTTTGTTTGTTTTAAAAGTTTTTGTTTGGAGATTATGTTAAGTTTTAAAAACACAATAGAAGTACCTATGCAGCAGTTATGCTCACAAGTTTACACAATAAGACAATTAAAATTTTCTCAGATTAAATTATTTACCGCGTTTTTTCATTGCAGGAGGCAAATCAATCACACAACGGAAACCGATGTAAGATTTAGAAGTGTCCTGATACTCGTAGTTACGGGTGCTTGTTTGTAGGAAATATCCAACATCTTTCCAGCTACCGCCACGAACTACTTTACGTTTCATACGGGGAGGATCGCTGTCTTTTGCATTCCAGCGAATATCTGGGTTCATATCATGTTGGAAAGAATATCCACCTTCATAATAGAGAGAAGACGTCCATTCAGCAACATTACCAGACATATTATATAAACCAAAATCATTTGGCCAATAAGCATCAGCACGTACAGTGTAGAATCCACCATCTTCAGGATAATTACCACGGCCAGGTTTGAAGTTAGCCAATAAACATCCTTTTCTGTTTCTTAAATAAGGACCGCCCCAAGGAAACTGAGATTGAGAACGACCACCACGAGCCGCATATTCCCACTGTGCTTCTGTTGGTAAACGGAAATCTGATTCTGAAGAACGTTTCTTAGAATCTAAGAAAGAGTTTAATAAATGAGTTCTCCATTCGCAGAAAGCAGTTGCTTGTTTCCAAGTAACACCTACTACAGGATAATTACCAAAAGCGGGGTGACTGTAATATTTTTTTGCCATTGGCTCATTGTAAGCATAAGCAAAATCTCTTACCCAACATAAAGAATCCGGATATGCCATGATATCTTTTTTCACGATAAAACGTGAACGTTGAGCACCGGCGTTTTCTCTTTTTGAAGCTTCTTTATAATCAAAAGTTTCAGAATGATAAACCAATTTAGAAGGATCTAATTCCTTTTTATTAAAAATACGATTGTCGGGAGTGTAAATCATTGCATCTATTTTCTCTAATGTGGTTTTATCACCCCATTTGATAGTGCTGGCTTTTTTCCAATCAATATATTCATTGCCATCTTTACCTTGTTTGATGTAACCCATTTGCTTTGCAGCGATTGAATCACGCACCCAATTGGTAAACTGACGATACTCGTTATTGGTAACTTCGGTGGCATCCATCCAAAAACCGCTAATAGAAACCTGCT
>JBMOEQ010000080.1:0-12285 GCA_049314655.1 Ferruginibacter sp.
GTAAATATGGCATTCCTAGTGCAGATGCAAAAGGCGGTGCACGTGAGTTTTTACCGGTATTAAGTAGAGCAGGAGTTGCTGCTGGTGTAGATGGCGTATTTATTGAAACGCATCCTGAGCCCGAAAAAGCTTTGTGTGATGCAGCTAGTCAATTATCGGTTTATGCATTGGAAGAATTCTTAAAGCCATTGATTGAATTGCATGCAGTTGAATTGAAATACAGACAACAATAAACTTCATTAATAATAGAAGGTATTATCCTCAAGGCATTTTAATTTAGATTTTTTGGATAGATCAGGCTAAGCACAAATGAGCTGCTTTTAGGGCAATTGGCAATACAAGTTTTCCCTACTGCTGTTCATTTAGGTAAATTCGCCTATTTTTGTTCCCTTATAAAAAAAATTATGGAATTATATCTCGATTCGGCCAACCTCAAAGAAATTGAAGAAGGCTTTAAATTAGGATTTTTGAATGGCTTAACTACTACGCCAACATTCATGCAACGAGAAGGTATTACCGATATCGATGGCATGATTGTAAAATTGTCGAAAATGGTGCCAGTGCTTCAAATTGAAGCATTAGGTAATACGGCAGAAGAAGTAGTTAAAGAAGCGCATCGTCAATTAGATTTAGGATTAGATCCTACAAAAACCGTATTTAAAATTCCGGTTTCTTTAGAAGGTGTTCGTGCTTGTAGTTTATTGCGTAAAGACGGATTATTGGTAAACGTACACTTAGTATATACTTTACAACAAGCTTATATGGCTATGCATGCCGGCGCAACTTATGTTTGTCCGCTTGTAGGTCGTTTACAAGATCAAGGTCATGATGCCTTAACATTGGTACAACAATGTGTTGAAGCTGTAAACTACTATGGTTATAATACCAAAATTATGTTCAGTTCGGTTCGCCATAATGAGCATGTACGTAATGCCATTAATATTGGTGTTCATACCATTACCGTTCCTTTAAAAGTGATGAAGTCATTAACTGAAAATAATTTCACTACTATTGGTACCGAGCAATTTTTACAGGATACTAAATTGATGACTGTTCGTGTAAATGAAGCCATCAACGGTGTTAATCCAATAGTTTCTTCCGATCATAATGTAAAAGATGCCATCATTAAAATGACTGAATTTGGGTTTGGTGCTATTGTAGTTACCGATGCTAATCAGGCTGTAAAAGGCGTATTTACCGATGGCGATTTGCGTAGATATTTACAAAAAGAAGGTTCAGCAATTTTAGATAAAAAGTTGAACGAGTTAACGTTTAACACGCCTATTAGTATTGAAGGCGGACAGTTGCTGAATGAAGCTGCACAAGTATTCAAAAAAACAAATGTTGATACCATTTTAGTAACCGAAAATGGTAAGCCTATTGGCATGTTGGATATACAAGATTTAAAATCTAATTAATTTATTTATAGAGATAAGCCACTGCAAAACGGTGGCTTATTTTTTAATCTTCAATTGTTGCATCATGTTACAACAAAGCGCAGCAGAAGAAATCTTCAAAGGACAATTTGTAGTGCCTGTTCAACTACTCAAAGAAAAATTGCACTCTATTAAAGCAATAATTTTTGATTGGGATGGCGTATTTAATAATGGCAATAAAAATATTGATGGCCATAGTGCCTATAGTGAAACCGATTCGATGGGTACTAATCTCATGCGATTTCAATATCATTTGTTGAATAATGTTGTTCCAATTTCTGCAATCATCTCCGGAGAAAATAATGGCTTGGCGCATAAATGGGCAAAGCGCGAGCATTTTCATGCTGTATATTCGGGCATCAAACATAAAGAAACCGCATTGATGCATTTGTGTGCTGCCCATCAAATTCAGCCGGAAGAAGTGTTGTTTGTATTTGATGATGTGTTGGATTTTTCTTTAGCCAAAAAAGCAGGTGCAAAAATCATGATTCGTCATGCCGGTAATCCATTGTTAATACAATATGCTATAGAAAATGGATTAGTAGATTATGTTACTACTTTGGAAGGAGGATTTCATGCCGTTCGAGAACTTACAGAATTGGTCATGCACCTCACCGGCGATTTTTCATCAACCATAACTCATCGGATGCAATATAGTGCTGCCTATTTGAAATTTTTAGCAGAACGTGATAGTGTATCTACCAACTATTTTGTGTTGGAGAATGGCGTTATCGTTCACCAATAAAATTCATGTTATGATATTAGGTGTAATACCTGCTCGCTATGCCAGTAGTCGTTTTCCCGGTAAGCCTTTAGTGGATATTAAAGGGAAATCGATGATTCAGCGTGTATATGAACAAGCCGCCAAAGCTCAATTGTTAGATGAGGTTATTGTTGCCACAGATGACCAAAGGATTTTAGATCATGTTATTGCATTTGGAGGCAAAGCAGTAATGACTGCTACAGATCATCCCAGTGGAACCGATCGTTGTTATGAGGCATTGCAAAAAGCTACAGGCGCTTTTCAATATGTAATCAATATACAAGGCGATGAACCGTTTTTAGATCCACAACAAATAGATGAATTGGCAACGGTACTTTTAGATGGTACTGTACAATTGGCAACGCAAATGATTCAAGTAACCGATTATGAAACTTTATTCAATTTCGGGGAAGTAAAAATTGTACTCAACGAAAATCAAGAGGCATTGTATTTTAGCAGAATGGTTATTCCTTATATAAAAGGATTTCCAGAAAATGAATGGCATTTGCAACACAACTATTGGCGCCATGTGGGGTTATATGCTTATCGGACTGATGTACTGGAAAAATTAACTCAATTGCCGGTAAGTAGTTTAGAAAAAGCCGAATCGCTTGAACAATTGCGTTGGCTTCAACATGGTTTTGCTATTAAATGTGTGCCTACTCATTTTGAAAGCTATTGTATAGATACACCGGAAGATTTGGAAGCCATATTGAGTACAGTTACAATAGATGAACGATAGAGGAGCAATGGGGGAACAATGGAGAAACAATAGGTGAACAATAGTTTAACGTGGTATTTAAATTCTGTATGAGTTAATAAGTTTGGTACAATGGGTTTGAGTAATGAACCGAGCAATGGTTCGTGTCGACACGAACCATAACATCGAGTTCTTATTGACACGAACAATGATGACAAAAAGGGTTTAATGTGAAACATGATATCTAAATAAAAAAAACGATTGTAATGCTTAAAGAAAAAATTTTAGTCATTGGTGCATCCGGGCAAATAGGCGTAGAGCTTACATTAGCTTTGCGTAAAATTTATGGAAATGCCAATGTTGTTGCTAGTGATTTAAGAGAAGAAAATGAATTATTGAAAGGTACAGGGCCTTATGTGAGTTTAGATGTGATGAACAAAGAAATGTTGCATGTACAAGTAATTCGACAAAATATCACACAGATATATTTGTTGGCGGCTATTCTTTCGGCTACAGGAGAAAAAAATCCCAATTTAGCTTGGCATTTAAATATGCAAAGTTTGCTCAATGTATTAGATATTGCAAAAGAAGAAAAGTTAACTAAAGTATATTGGCCAAGTAGTATTGCAGTGTTTGGACCAACATCTCCAAGGGTAATGTGTCCACAGCAAACCGTAATTGAACCCATTACTGTTTATGGCATTAGTAAGTATGCCGGTGAGTTTTGGTGTAATTATTATTTTCAACGTTTTGGAGTTGATGTAAGAAGCATACGATATCCGGGTTTAATCAGTTATAAAAGTGCTCCCGGTGGAGGCACAACAGATTATGCTGTAGAAATATTTCATGCGGCTAAAGAGGATAAAAAATACCAATGCTTTCTTTCAGAGGATACGTATTTACCCATGATGTATATGCCGGATGCCATTAAGGCAACTATTGAATTAATGGAAGCACCTGCAGAAAAAATTAAAATTCGAACCTCTTATAATATTGCTGCAATGAGTTTTTCTCCAAAAGAAATTGCTGCAACCATTCAATCGCATATCCCGGATTTTAGTATTTCCTATAAACCCGATTATCGTCAACAAATTGCCAATAGTTGGCCACAAAGTATCGATGATAGTGTTGCACGTACCGATTGGGGATGGAAAGAAGATTTTGACCTTCAACGAATGACTAAGGATATGTTTGAAAATTTATAGAGCTTTCTCTTATTTTTCTTTCGTTTTAGTAGGAAAGGTCTTTTATGGGTTATAAAGAGCTGTTTTTCAGCCGATATATGTTAAAACAACTTGAAATCTTTCATAAAGTTGGAAAAAAATAAGACTACACTTACATTTGCACCGAAAAAATCAAGTAACATGAAAAAAGTATTATTTAGTGTAATTGCCTTAATGGCATTGAGTTTTGCAGCTTCTGCTCAAAAAGACAATTTAAAATTTAGTGCAGGTCCGGAAATTGGATTTGCTATTGGAAATTTTTCTAATACCCATTCATTTGGAATTGGTGCTTCTGCTCAATTAGAATTTTCTATTCAAGAAAAGGTGAATGCTACTGTAACTGCAGGTGTTTTGTCATTTACCGGTAAATCTGCAGGATCAAATGTTAAATACCAAGGTCAATCTTTTATTCCATTACGTGCCGGTGTAAAATATTTCTTAACACCTGGTGTTTACGGTGCATTGCAAGCTGGTGTTGCATTTTTGAATAATGGAGGTGGTACAGCTTTTTCATATTCACCACAAATTGGATATGAGTTTAAAACTAAAACAGATAAGGCACTCGATTTAGGCTTTAAATACGAAGGCTATTCTAAGAATGGTTCTTTAGGTGCTATAGGTTTACGTGTAGCTTACGTATTCTAAGAATTGTAATTAACTAGTATTTCTAAAAATACCATGTATTGGGTATCTGATATGTATGGTTTTTGACGAATATTTGCCATATGATTGAAAATAGTGATTGGGTGTTCAGTTTTGCCCTTAATCATTTAACTTTGCAAACATTTTAAAACAAAAATCAAGTAACATGAAAAAAGTAATCTTAGGTTTGGCTATCGTAGCCGCAGCGTTTTCTGTAAACGCACAATCAAAAGAAGCAGCTCCTGCTAAAAAAATCAGTTTTGGTGGTGGTGCTTCAATCGGTATTCCAGTAGGTGATTTTGGTCCATTCGCAAGTTTGGCTTATGGCGCTGATGTTCAAGCTGAATATGCAGCTGCTGAATCTTTCGGCGTAACTTTAAGTGCAGGATACTTAAGTTTCGTAGGTAAAAGCGGTATTACTATCTCTGGTGGTTTTATCCCTGTATTATTAGGTGGTCGTTATTATTTTAGCCCAAAAGTTTATGGTAGCGCACAAGCAGGTATGTCTTTCTCTACAAATTCTGGTGGTGGTAGCGCATTTACTTTTGCTCCAGGTGTTGGATATAAAGTAAGCGAAAATTTAGATTTGTTAGTGAAATACCAATCTGCTACTAAGAATGGTTCTGACAATTCTTTCGTTGGTTTAAGAGTAGGTTACAAATTCTAATTATTGAATTTACCATTATAAAAAAAGGGATGCATTAAATTGCGTCCCTTTTTTATACATATTCAAATAGCGCTATTTTACTTTTCCTTTTATTTCTTGCAATTTTAATAAGGCTTCAACCGGCGTTAATCGATTGATATCTACAGCTTCTAATAATGCTCTTATTTCTTCGAAAGTAGCCGAGTGGGCATCAAAAATACTCAGTTGCACTTTTGGTGCACTCATTTGTTTCATAGTTTCATTGATAGTATCGCCATTTTTGTTACTGTTTCTACTGTCTTCCAATTGTTTTAATAATTCATTGGCACGACTAATCAATTCCGGTGGCATACCCGCCATACGTGCAACATGAATACCAAAACTATGCACACTTCCGCCTACAGCAAGTTTTCTTAAAAAGATGATTTTATTGCCTACTTCTTTATTGGTAACATGATAGTTTTTTACCCTGCTTAAAGAATGTTCTAATTCGTTAAGTTCATGATAATGGGTTGCAAATAATGTTTTCGGATGTGCGTAGCTGTTGTGCAAAAATTCAACAATACTCCATGCTATAGAAATGCCGTCGTATGTAGATGTGCCTCTTCCAATTTCATCTAATAATATTAAACTTCTTGGTGTAATATTATTGATGATACTGGCAGTTTCATTCATTTCTACCATGAAGGTACTTTCGCCGCCACTTAAATTATCGCTTGCACCAACACGCGTAAATATTTTGTCGGTTAATGGAACCATCGCTTCGTCGGCCGGCACAAAACTACCCATATGCGCCATCAAAGTAATGAGTGCAGTTTGACGTAAGATGGCACTTTTACCACTCATGTTAGGCCCGGTAAGGATAATGATTTGTTGCCCATCCGGATCTAAAACAATATCATTGGCAATATACATTTCTCCCGGTGGCAAATATCTTTCTATAACAGGATGCCTACTATTTTTAAACTGCAACACATTGCCGTCTTGTAAACTTGGTTTTTTATAATTGAATTGAAGGGCATTTTGTGCAAAGCAACACAAGCAATCAATAATTGCCATTGTATGCCCATTCGCTTGCATCGGAGCTATATAATCTTGCAATTCAATGAGCAATGCTTCAAACAATTGCATTTCTATGGCAAATATCTTATCCTCTGCGCCGGTAATTTTTTCTTCATATTCTTTTAACTCTGGTGTTATATATCGTTCTCCGTTGGCTAAGGTTTGTTTGCGAATCCAGGTTTCGGGTACTTTAGTTTTATGAAGATTAGTGACTTCCAAATAATAGCCAAATACATTATTAAAGCCAATTTTTAAGGAAGAAATGCCGGTGCTTTGTGCTTCCTTTTGTTGCAAGGAAACTAAATAATCTTTTCCTCCACTTGCAATTGCTCTCAATTGATCTAATTCCTCATGAACACCGGTTGCAATGAAACCGCCTTTGCTGGCTAATGCAGGTGGATTTTCATTTATTTCTGTGATGATTTTATTGCAGATACGTGAACATGGATTGAGCCCATCGGCTAATCTTTTCAGATATTCGTTGCCGTTAGTTTCGCCAAGAGATTTTATTTGTTCGGTTTGTTGTAATCCTCGAGCAACTTGTAGTACTTCTCTAGGACTAACTTTTTTCAATGGAATTTTACTTACTAAGCGTTCTACATCACCGGCTAGTTTTATATGTTGTGCGAGTTTATTTCTTAAATCGGTTTCTTTGATCAACCATTCAACGGTATCTAAGCGTTCTTGTATTTTGGCTATTTCATTTAAAGGCAAAATCATCCAACGTTTCAATAATCGAGCGCCCATTGGAGAAACTGTATTGTCAAGCACTTTTAATAATGTATTGCTGTTTTCAGCGCCTCCAAATAATTCTAAATTGCGAATGGTAAATCTATCCATCCACAAATGTTCTTCTCTGTTGATGCGTTGCAATGAAGTGATATGGCCAAGGTTTGGATGTTCGGTATCTTTCAAATAATGCAAAATGCCCCCTGCCGCAATGATGCCTTCTTGCATGCCTTCAACACCAAATCCTTTTAAACTATGGGTGCCAAAATGTTTTAATAAAATCTCATAAGCATAGGTGTCATTAAAAATCCATTCATCCAAAGCATATGTAAAAAATTTATTGCCAAAATTTTCCTTGAAATATTTTTGCTTATTGCGTTGAAAAACTACTTCAGCTGGTTTTAAACTTTGTAAGAGTTTGTCGGCATATTCTTTATCGCCTTCTGCAATGAAAAATTCTCCGGTACTGATGTCTAAAAACGCGATACCAATTTTTTCATCATTAAAATGTAGTGCAGCTAAAAAATTATTGGTATGGTGTTCCAGCATTTTGTCGTTGGTAGCAACTCCTGGTGTAACCAATTCTGTTACGCCTCGTTTTACAATGCCTTTGGCTTGTTTAGGATCTTCCAATTGATCACAAATGGCCACTCTGTAACCGGCCTTTACCAATTTATGTAAATAGGTATCTAATGCATGATGTGGGAAACCAGCCAATTGAGAGGAGTTAGCATCTCCATTGTTTCTTTTGGTTAAGGTAATGCCTAAAACTGCAGCTGCATTTACGGCGTCATTTCCAAAAGTTTCATAAAAATCACCCACTCTAAAAAGTAAAATGGCATCCGGATACCTTGCCTTGATAGCGTTGTGTTGCTGCATTAATGGAGTTTCTCCGGTAGATTTTGCCATAGCCCTGTAATCTTAATCAATGATGTTTGGTAAGGTAATAAATATGAAGTGCAAAAATACATGCTTCTTTAAGGATTCCGTCGGCTTTATGAAAGATGTGAATTACTTTTGTCCATTCTAAAATATGAGCTATGTCTGATTTGATGCGCAAACTTAGTATGGACGAATTGAACCGTAAATCGGTAGAAGAGGTGAAGCAATCCGAAAAAATTCCGGTAATTGCCGTGCTCGAAAATATCAGAAGTGCGTATAATGTGGGTAGTGTTTTTAGAACGGCGGATGCATTTTTAATAGAAGCCATTTATATCATTGGGTATACTTGTGTGCCTCCCCATAAGGAAATTAAGAAAACGGCTTTGGGCGCCGAAGATTCGGTTACTTGGAAACATTTTGCAACTAGTGCTGAAGCGTTAAGTGCATTAAAAGAACAAGGCTATGCTGTTTATGCCGTAGAACAAGCGGAGAATAGCATTGCTTTGCATGAATTTAATCGCCAACCGGCCGATAAGGTAGCAGTTGTATTTGGAAATGAAGTTACGGGTGTAGAGCAAGATACCATCAACGCATGTACAGCTTGCATTGAAATTCCACAATTGGGGATGAAGCATTCATTGAATATTGCTACAGCAGCGGGTGTGGTGTTATGGGATTTGGTTAAAGTGGATATTGTAGGGAAGAGATAGCGCTTACTGTTAATGTGATGTTGAATGTTGAGTGTTGAATTTTTAATGAATGATTTAAGCTCGGAGATTAAATTCCTCTAAACCCTAAACTTCTATACTTCTAAACCAAGCTTATATAGTTTATTGAGTTTATAAAGTATATAATGTAGGAAAAGTTTGCCCTAAAATGCTACCCCTACCTAAACTCCTAAACCCTAAACGCCTAAACCAACATTCATCTATTGTATAACATTCTTCTTAATTTTGCTTCATGTCTACAGTAAAGCATTACCTCAGTTTGGTGAAATTTTCGCACACCATTTTCGCACTGCCTTTTGCTATCATTGGTTTCTTTTTGGGTTTGCAACAATATGCAGCAGATCATCTGTTGACTAATCAAATATCAGAAACACCATTTGCATTATTTTCGGCAATGCCTGCAAAAGAATGGTTGGTTAAATTTTTATTGGTATTGGTATGCATGGTTAATGCAAGAAGTGCTGCGATGGCTTTTAATCGTTATTTAGATCGTCATTTTGATGCCCAAAATCCGCGTACTGCAATCCGAGAAATACCAGCCGGTATCATCGCTTCCGAAAGTGCATTGCGTTTTGTAATAGGCAATAGTTTGATATTCATTTTGGCAACTTATTTTATCAATACCATTTGTTTTTTCTTATCACCTGTTGCTTTATTTGTAATCTTGTTTTATAGTTATACAAAAAGATTTACAGCTTTGTGTCATGTTGTTTTAGGTGTTGGATTAAGCTTAGCACCTATTGGAGCCTATTTAGCCATAACCGGATATTTTGCTTGGCTACCCATTTTATTTTCGCTTACTGTTTTATGTTGGGTTAGTGGCTTTGATATCATTTATGCTTTACAAGATGAACAATTTGATCGATCGCAACAATTGCATTCTATACCCGTAGCATTGGGCAAAGTGAAAGCACTAAAAGTTTCAGAATTGCTTCATGTACTCTCTGCTGTTTTTGTTTGTACAGCAGGTTATTTAGGTAGTTTTGGCATCTTATATTGGTGTGGTGTTGCGGTTTTTATCGGCATGTTAATTTATCAGCATCGATTGGTAAAACCTAATGACCTTAGTAAAGTAAATATCGCTTTCATGACGGCCAATGGAATTGCATCAGTGGTGTTTGCTGTATTTGTATTACTAGATATTTTTATTTAACCCTTGTTCATTTTATTTCATTAATTTTTTCAAAATGCCTCGAATACTTGCAATAGATTATGGTGGAAAACGTACCGGTTTAGCTGTAACCGATCCGCTTCAAATTATTGCAACGGCTTTAGCAACTATTGAATCGAAAACTTTAATCGACTATCTCAAAAAATATTTCGAAACCGAAACGGTAGAGTTAATCCTTATTGGAATGCCTTTAAATTGGGATGAAACACCAACACATGGTACCCCATTGGTTAAAGGCGCCATTACCCGATTAAAGAAAGCATTTCCTCAAATACCTATTCAAACGGTAGATGAACGCTATACGTCTAAAATGGCTAAAGATGCCATGTTAGAAATGGGGATGAAGAAAAAAGACCGACAAGTGAAAGGCAATGTTGATCAAATTGCAGCAACCATAATGCTTCAAGCTTATATGGAAAGTGCCCGGTAACTAAGCAAAAGAAAGAAATTGTCCTTATCTGCCCTTATCTGAACTGCATTGGTTATTTTTGCAGTTGCTCAACGAATAATTTTTTCGAACAAATACACCCACATGATTTTACCAATAGTTGCATATGGTTCACCCATTTTAAGAAAAGTAAGTTCACCCATTACTCCTGAATATCCTGGTTTCGAAAAATTGGTTGCCGATATGTGGGAAACCATGTACAATAGCAATGGTGTTGGTTTGGCTGCACCTCAAATTAATAAAGACATTCGGATGTTTATGGTGGATAGTGAACAAATTTTCGAAAATCAAGAAGAAGAGGAAAAAGGCGAATACCCGGATGAGCCAGGTTTTAAAGGAACTTTTATCAATGCTAAAATAACCCGCACTGGGGGCAACGAATGGGCTTATAATGAAGGCTGCTTAAGTATTCCAAAAATTCGTGAAGATGTTTACCGTGCCGAAAATTTAACCATTGAATACGACGACGAAAATTTTGTACATCATGTAAAAGAATTTAATGGCATTACAGCACGCATCATTTTACACGAATACGATCACATAGAAGGGAAATTATTTATCGATTATATTAAGCCTTTGAAACGTACCTTATTGAAAAGAAAATTAGATGATATTTCAAAAGGGAAAATTCAGGTAGATTATAGGATGATGTTCGCTAAATAAAATATGCACTGAAGAATGGTTTAGAAGTTTAGAGGTTTAGAAGTTTAGGTAGAAGCGTTCAACTATATAATCTTTATAAACTTTATAAGCCCAATAAACCCTATATACGTTAAAACACCTGTCCCACACTAGCAATAGAATATTCAAATGCGTTTACAAATTTTCATATTGCTTCTTATTTTACAAGCTACACAAGTTGCTTCGGCGCAGGATAGTACTTACCAGTTGGGAAAGAAAATAATTGTACTCAAAGAAGTAGTGCTCAATAACAAATTGAATGTACCTGCTTTTATCAACCAAATTAAATCGGACTCTACTTTTTACAAAGCGTTTAGAAATTTACACCTTATCAATTTCTCTTCCATCAATGATATAAGAATGATGAATAAGAAGGGAGAAGCCATTGCTACATTATACAGTAAATCAAACCAAATTAGAACGGGTAATTGCAGGTCGATGCAAGTAACCGAAGAAACGTCAACAGGAGATTTTTACAACGATGATGGCAGTTATAATTATTATACCGCTAATATGTATGCTTCTTTATTTTTTACCAAAGGTTCGGTTTGCGGTGAAGATAATATTGTAACTGGAAGAGCATTTTCAACAAGTGGAAAATCGGGCATGGAAAAACATAAAGAGCAATTGAAAATGTTGTTTTTTAATCCGGGTAGAAAAATTTCAGGATTGCCTTTTATGTCATCCAAAACCGCCATCTACGATGATGAAATTGCCGATGCATACGATATGAGTATTGATATGGAGGAGTATAACAAAATCAGTTGTTATGTATTTCGTCAAAAAGTTATTCCCGGTAAAGAGGGGGAAGTAGTAGTTGATGAAATGACTACTTGGTTCGATGATCAAACCATGGAAGTGGTAGCCCGAAACTATAGTTTAAGTTATGATGCTGCTGTATACGATTTTAAAGTTCAAATGGAAGTAAAGATGACTCACGTCGGAACATTTTTAGTGCCCGAATTAATTCGATATAATGGCAATTGGAAAGCCATTTTCAAAAAAAGAGAACGGGGAATCTTTACCGCTACTTTATACGGTTTCAAATAAATTTATCGTGGCGTCATTTCTATGAAAACTTCTGTATCTCTCCGGGGTGGAATGGAATTATAACAGGGGTCTAAATGGAAGATTTTAAAATGCGGTTCAAACAATGTTCTATATTCTTCAATGC
>JBMOEQ010000081.1:0-12222 GCA_049314655.1 Ferruginibacter sp.
AGTGGTTATCCAATTGCTATCTAGGCCATCTAATTTATATTGAAACATTACTTGCTCTGGATTGCTGAAATACAAACCATTGTAGGTAAAGGTGAAATTGTTTTCATCGTATTTAAAGAAATTATTTTCACTACTTATAGCATTGAGAAAAAGTTGAATTTGTGTGAGTAGCGTTTTGGGTTTGGTGCGTATTTTAGCATCGGGTTGGTATTCGAGAAATCCATCTGCCGTGCAGATAAACAGTGCGCCATTTTTTGCAATTGTTGCACCGCCCAAATCGTTGTTAAGCTCGGGTATACCTCTTTCTTTATTGAGATAACTGATGAGACCGGTTTTTATATCTAATAAGTCGATGCCTTTTTTATTGACTATACAAATTTTCCCTTTGCCATCGTATTTCAATGTAGAAATAGCAAGGTTGCTTAAGCCTTGTTTAACTCCATAATGCGTAAAATGTAATCCATCAAATTTATAGATACCAGCACCACCTGTACTAAACCAAATGTGTTGTTGATCGTCTTCAATGATGGCATAAATATGATCGTCGCGTAAAATTTCTCTATCATCGAAATTGGTAAATTTTCCATTTTCTAGCATGGAAATACCTTTGCCATCTGTGCCAAACCAAATTCTATTTTTACTGTCTTTAAAAACAGTATAGATATACGGACTTCCTAAATTTTCGAAATTATTGTAAATGGTAAATTGATAAGGGGTTTCTAATTTTTGGTTTTCGGAATTTAAATCAATAATTATTCCTCCTTGTAATCCTCCAACGCAAACAGTATTTTTTGCACCTGTGATGGAGAGTACATCTGTAAAGCCTGTTTTAGAAAGTTCATTTAAGCGACGGTATTTGCCGGTTTCTATGTCCATAAGGAAAAGTCCGCCACCCATTGTTCCAATCCATAAATGGTGATAAGGGTCTTCATATAAACTGGTTACATCCGATTTGATATTTAATTCATGGATAGGAAATTTTTTCATTGTTGAAAAATCTTTCCCCTCAAACCTTAAAACAGCCATATCGTACCCTGTCCAAATATTTCCTTTACTATCGCTTAATATGGTGTGTATTTTTTGATAAGTACTATTGTTGTAAGCGGGGTAAAGGGTTAGTAAATTGCCGGCCGAACGAATAATGTAATTGTTATCAGCAATGGCCCAAATATTACCTTCATTATCTTCTATTAGCTTACTGATTTGTTTTTGTGTAATGCCTTTTAATGGCGCATTGTAAAAGGTATTGCCATCGGCAGAAAGTATGCGTAACCCACTATCTTGTGTAGCTACCCAAATGTTTTTGGATGTTTTTAAAATTTGATTGATTTGTCCATAGTTCCAATTTTTTAGCAACGGGGGTTGAACTACTTTTTCACTGTCTTGATTATAGTAACTGATGCCTTTATCTTGATGTCCTATCCAAAAATTATTATTGTTATCTGAAGTTATTGTTGTTACTAAATAATCGGGTAGGCCATTGTTTGGTCCAATTGCACGAACAGTTACTTTATTGTATCGAAAGGTGCAGTATTGTATGCCTTGGTCGCTAGAGCCTAATACATTGCCTGTATTGGATAATGCTAAACTATGGATATTTAGATCGGAGAGGCCATTGGCTTCGTTCACTAAATACAATTTATTGTTGTTATAATAGTAAATGCCTTCACCTTTTGTAGAAAACCAAATTCTATTTTGTCGATCTTCAATAAAATCGGTGATTTGTTTTTTGGGAAAGCCTTCTTGGGGTTCGGTATAACTCAGTTGATTTTTGTAGTATTGGGCAATTCTGCCACTTCTCATTCCTACCCATAATTTATTTTGATGATCTTCGAAGATTGCGGTGATGGTATCGGCAGCCGATTTTTTTGAGAAAGGTATTGCCGTAAATCGAATGCCATCAAATTCATATAATCCATTAGAAGTGCCTAAAAATATGCGGCCTTGATGGTTTTTACAAATTGAATAAATTTTGTGTGAAAGATTATTTTCTTCTAATTTGAAAATTTTTAAACCAGGACTATTGGTTTGTGCATTACATTCAATGAATAAAAAAATGCATCCTAAGGAAAGTAGCAGTTGAAAGAAGATTCTATACATTTTTTTTAGGAGCATCATTGCGCATTCATTTCTGCTTTAATTTCTACTTTAATTTCTGAAGCTAATTTTTCGTGTACAACTTTTGGTATTGTAATGTGATGGTCTTCTAACAGTACACTAAATTCGGCTTTAATGAGTATTGTTTTGCCTTTTATGGTGAGTTCACTTTTAATAATACGCTCTTGGGTTACGCCATGAATGGTGAGGTTGCCTTTAGTTCTGATAATGATGGTTCCGTTGGTATTTAAATCAATGTCTTCAATTACTTTTCCTTCGAAAGCAGCATCGGGATACAAATTTGTTTCGAGATAATTTTCATTAAAATGTTCTCTTTGTAAAGGGCCATTGAATCCTTTAAAGGAAGTTACTTTTACTTTAAAGGCAAATTGTTTTTTTTCCGGAACAAAGAGTCCTTTTAATTCGGCGCTAGTGGCCTTGATCATTTCTAAAGTAGCATCGGATTTAAATAGGATATTGCCATTGCTCACTTTATACATAGTTTGTGCAACACCCTTATTAAGGGCAGTTAATACCAAGGCAAGAAATAGTAAATGGCAATACTTAATCATAATAGATGCAGGATAAAGATAATTAAAAATCTTTCCCGCATCTATTCCTATAAAATTCTGTTATTAATTTTTGCCAATGGTAAATACACGAGAGATATTGAATCCGAATAATACATCCCCTTTTTCCCATTTACCGGTATTTTCGGCGATAAATGTTTTTTCGGTCATGCCTTGTGAGTTGGTAAAGTGTAGTTGAAATACGTGACCACCAGTTTCAATATCAAATCCTAAAGAAAGTGAATTGGTTGTGCCTGGTATTTTATAGCCCGGAATTAGATAATAATATTCGGCATTTATGCTTAGGCGTTTGGTTAATTTTTGTCGGCCTCCAATACCCAAAGCATAAATATTATTGGGCTCATCAACCGTAGCTGCCAAGTTTCTGTGTACCACTGTTGGCATGATTTGTAATGAGGTACTTTCTGAAAATTTGCGACCAATGATAAGTTGGTGACTAAAGAATAAACGAGAGGTAAAATAATTTTTACGGGTAGGATCTTCCCATTTCAATGTTTTTACTGCAATGGTTGGTACATAACTTAAGGTGATGGGCATATTTCTTTTGCCCGATGATTGGCGCAATAATTTGATTTTGAAAAATGCGTCGTAAGTTTTTTGATAAGTACTTCTTCCAATACCAATCATTAAATACCTGTTTACGCCATAATCTAATCCCATACGCATGGTAGCATTATCTAATCCAAAAAGTTCGTATCCACCTTTATTTAAGGTTCCAAATCGATGCGAAATTTTTACATCGAGCACGCCTTTACCTACATTTTCAACAGAATGGCCATTTACCAATCGAGTTGTTTTAAAAGTAGCAGTTGCATAATTGGTTTGATCTTTTGGATCGCCCATAACTTCTTTTTCGAGTTTGCTCATAAGGTCTTCCGTTTCTTGAGCAAATGTGGCGTTTGATAATACAAATGCTACAAAGAATAGAGATAAAGTGCGTAAACTTAACATAACAGCAGATTGAATTTTAGGAATTACATTTTTTGATCGTACTTACAAGCAACGGTGATTTCAATGGTTTCTGAAATATTTTCCTTTACTAGTTTTGGTATTTCTACTTTATAGTCGGCCAGTTTTACAATGAATTTCGAATCGGAACTAATGTTGCCGCCTTTTACAGTTATGGTACCTTTTGTAGTTTCAGATTTGGTTACACCATGCATGGTTAAATCGCCGGTTACTGTTACAGGATAAACGCCATCTTTTTCGAAATTCACTTTGCTTAAATCGGTGATTTTTCCTTTAAAGGTTGATTTCGGAAACTTTTCACTTTCTAAATAATTTTCATTGAAATGCTCTTCCATCAAGGCTTTTTGAAAATGAAAGCCTTTTACTAAAAGTGAAAATTGCAATTCGCCGGTTGGAACATTGAATACCGCCATTACTTGGTTGTTGTGGGCATCAATATTTTCCATGGGCGTTTTAGAAAAGAAAGAAACACTTCCGTTTTTGGTGTACACTTTTTGTGCATGTGCCATTGATGTAAAACCCACCAGGGCAATTAAACTTAATTTTAGGTATTTCATTTGATAGATTTTGTGTTAAAGAATTAAAGTATAAGATGGTTTTTCAATAATTAGTTGTTGAGTGCGCCGCCATCAATCCAACATTTTATTTTGTTGATTTCTGTGGTGCTGAGCGGGCCAGATGTAGGCATTGTTTTTTGAACAACAGCCCTTGCGTTTATTCTATCTTTTGCAGCACTGATTTGTGCATAGGTCATTAGTACTACACCACCTGCTGCTGCAGCATTATGGCAGCCTGCTGTAGCACATTGTGCATTTATGATGGGTTGAATATCGGTAGCGAATTTTGCGCCTATAGTTGCACAGTCTACCGGTTGATTGGCATTAGGATATAATAAATCTTCTTTATCATAATAGCAACTCGAAAACAGGGTTACCATTAAAGAGAAGGCAATGAATGCAAAATGTTTCACGAAACTTTTTTTGGTTTGTATCATATAGAGGAGTGTTGAATTTTATTAATTATTTAATGCGCCTGCTGCAATCCATTTTCTTACTTGAGCAATGTTACAATCGCTTAGTTTAGCACTTCCTTGTGGCATTGGAGAAGGGCCTGTATGGGTAATGCTTGGATATAACTTTCCATTGGTAACTTGTGTTTTGAGGGTTGCATACGTATCTAATAAAATTCCGCCACCTGATACTGCAGTACCACTATGGCAACCATTACAATGCGTTTGCATCATGGGTTTGATATTTGCGTTATAGGTAAACCGACTGCTATCGCAAGCTGTTCCACAGTTTACCGTGTTTTTTGCGCCTTCGTTTATCCATTGGCCAATAAGCGCAATTTGTGCACTGGTAAGTGGTGCATTTCCGCTTGGAGGCATCATATCTACACCGTTTCCGGTAAGCGAACGATAAATTTTGCTGGCATTGGCATTACCCGAAATCAATCCTTTACGTACAATATTAGCAAAGCCATCTAATTGATAGCCTTCTTCACGCGTAATGGCATCATGACAACCCGATTTTGCGCAATTGCTTTGAAACAAGGGCAATACTTCGCTTTCGAAACAAATGCCATTATTAGGTGGTGGGCCTGGAATGGGCGTTGGATCAATAATACTTCCGGGAATTTCGTGTTTACAGGATACCAAAAAGGTTAAAAGCATAAGCACCATTAGGGCTGAATATTTCAATAAATGTTTCATGTTTGTTGTGGCTTTTTTTGATTACTTGCTGTAAATGTATTGTATCAATTACTTTGCGCTTGTGGTTAGATAGCACCTTGTTAGATAAACATCTCCGAGTATACCTAAGTCTGCATCTCCTTGGCCAATGCCATTGCAAATGCCTTTTATGGTAACCATATCGCCTTCTTTGATGGTGTTTACATTTGCCTCTAAGGTACAATTTACAGAAGCCCCTTCTTGATTGGTTTTTAACAAAACAATGCCTTGCTTTTGTTGATTTTCTGAAACGCTAGTAACCACTCCGGAAACTTCTAAGATATTTTCGGCATATTTTTTTTTGGCAGCGTTAGAATCGGTAGTAAAAGTTTGGTAAAGTATATCTGCAGCAACTTTTATTCCTGTTTGATTTTTTACATCAACAGGACCTTTATTGTATTGGTAGTAACCAATTGCGGCACCACCTAGGATTAGTATTAGCGCAAGCGCTAAAAGCTTTTTGAGGGTTGTTTTTTTCATTGTTCGTAAATATGAATCAAAAGTAAAGTTGCTTGTTTTTGCTACCAACTGAAGCATACCGAACGGGAAAAAAGCATTACTGAATTGGAAAATAGGGCATTATTTATCAGAATTGATAAAATGTTCTACAGGAATACGGTTGCTGATACTTTTGGCAAGTGTCATTTCATCGGCAAATTCTAACTCGCCGCCAAAGGCAATACCACGGGCTATAGTGGTTATTTTTACAGGAAGATTTTTTAGCTTTTTGCTGATATAATAGATTGTTGTATCGCCTTGAATATTGGCATTGAGGGCAAAGATGATTTCGGAGATACCATCTTGCTGAACCCGTTGAACCAATGATTCTATGGTAAGTTGATCGGGGCCCACGCCATCTAATGGCGAAATAATGCCTCCTAAAACATGATACAATCCATTGAATTGTTGCGTGCTTTCAATAGCAATAACATCTCGGATATTTTCTACCACACAAAGTAAATCTTGTTTTCGAGAAGTATTACTGCAGATATTACAAGTAGTTTGATCGGCGATATTATGACAACGGGTACAAAATTTAATGTTGTTTCTTAAAGTAGAAATGGATTCACTAAAAGCTACAACTGCACTTTGCTCTTGTTTAATGAGGTGCAACACCAAACGTAAAGCGGTTTTTTTACCAATACCCGGTAATCGAGAAAATTCATTTACCGCATTTTCCAATAAAGCAGACGAAAAAATCATGCGGCAAATTTAACGGAAATATTTATGGATTATGGTTTGGATAAATGCCTAAACCTTGATGGCTCATTGAAGCCTTGTTTCTGTTTACAATTGAATGTCTCTTTCGGTATCCCAATTGCTTCGAATGGATAATTTTTTGTCGAGTATCTTCACTTTTTCGGGTTGTAGCTTTTTATGGTAATTGCCCGGATCCCATTGTCCGTTTTTGTTTGTATCGTACAAGAGGCGCAATTCATATTCGCCGGGTGTAAATAATTTATTGCTCCATAAGGCCGATTTAATGGTTGCCGATGTATACAGATCATCGCCTTTAAAAAACTGAATAACTAAAGGTTGGTCTTTTACATAACCTTTAAAACGCAGTACCAGATTGCCGTAATCGGAATCTCTTTTGGTTTTAAAACGAATGGTATCGCTTTTGGTTAAAGTATTTCCTGTGGTATCGGCAATGGCTTTTTTATCGATGATTAAAATATACAATTCGTCTTGCACCCATTTAGGATTTATAGAGAGGAATTTTTTGGTACTATCGAGTTGTAGCGTAGCGGAAGTAATTTTTTTATAATTGCTGTCGGTTAATTGAATCAAATTACTATCAACAATTTTAATGGCATTATTAAAACTGATTTGTAAAGGAGATAGTAAATCTTGCACGCCTATTAATGCTTCGGAATTATACCGTAGTTTTTTTTCAGGGGCAGATTTAATGGGTGTTTTGTTTTTAGTTTCTTTTTCTAGAGCAGAAGCAAACAGATCGATATTGGCAACATTTTTAGAAACCACAATATCCGAATCGGCGAATGCAAAAGTTTCAATAGTTGAATTGTAAGTTTTGCCGCCATCGCCATCTTTTAGCGCATATAATTTATACGCTCCGGAAGCAAGGTTGGTGAATTTAAATTTCCCGTTGCCATCTAATTTAGCGAGGTAATCGGGTTTTTTATTGAGTACGGTAGAATCATCGTAAGTTTTATATAACATAGCGGTGATGGTGCTATCTACACGATTGCTTTCGGCGAGAAGTACTGTGCCCGAAAGGGTTAAGGAATCGATAGTGGGCCCGGTAGAAAAAACATAAGTGAAATCTTTGAAGGGATTGCCTTCATTGTTATCGGCTATGGCATTACCAAAATTGAGGGCATAAGTTGTATTGGGTAGTAATGTATCTTTTAGTTTAATGGTAACGGTTTTAAGTTTAAAATCTACAACGGGCAAGGTTTTAGAAAGCGGTGATACCAATAAGTTGGTTTGAATTTCTTTTACATCTATATATTCGTTGAACACCAATGTAATTTTATTGCCTTTAAATTGAGTGCTGTTGATTTTTGGATTAGCGCTTACTAAAACGGGAGCAAGGGTATCTTTTAATCCGCCTGTTGGCGCGCCTATTTGTGCACAGCCAGCTCCAGTGATGGAAATTATCCAGGTGATGAACAATAATAAAAAAGCAGTTAAATAGCCAATTGGTTTCATGCCATGCAATTAATGTTGCAAACTTAACTTGTTTTGCGTTGTTGCAATACATTTTAGGCTTTTGTTAAAAAATGCGCTAAAAATTTGTAAATGCTATAGTAATTTGTTTGCATGGGTACTAGTGATGCCACACCAATAGCAATTGTGTTTGCCGCAACCGGTAAAAAAATCATGTGCTTGAATGCGCTCCCAAACATGAACGATTTGTTGCTGTACAGTGGTTATACTGGCCTCATCGAGTGGTATGGATGTTTTTTGAAAGGAGCCGTTGGTGTTGGGTTCAATAAAATCGAAGCAAACATTTTTTACCCTCCAATCTTTTTGTTGGTATTGATCGATGAGTATTTTATAGAAAATGGCTTGTCGCCAGTAATCGCCGCCATTGGGCATTGCAGCCGAAGGTGGTGTTGTTTTTAGAAGGGCTTTTTCTACATTGCCGCTTTTGTAATCTACCACTGTTACTTCATTGCCATTAAACTCTAGTTTATCGATTTTACCTTTTAAGGGCACTTGGTACAGTTTTACGCCACTGATGTTTCTTTCAATGGCAACCACTTTATTCCATTGATGAATATGTGCATTGTAATATTGGGTTAAAATATTGATGCCATGTGTTAAACGCTTTTCGTATTCGGAATTGCTGAAACTATCTTTTCGTTCTAACAGCATTTGTTTAAACATAAGGATGAAATCTTCTAGGGTATTGAATTGTTTGGAAGGATGTTGCAGCATATTTCTAAACAAAGTTTCTAAGGCGCTATGGATGGCATTGCCCATTTCGGTGGAAGCATTTTTGCCGGAAGAAAGGCGCAGGATATATTCCATGTAAAAGCGGATGGAACAATCGAGATAACTGTTCAACGCCGAAACACTTAATGCAAATTTTTGAACTAGTGGTTGAAGTAAAGTTGCATTTACGGGATTGAATTTTAATCCTATTGTATGAATGGCATGTGTAGTTTCGTTATTGGGTTTATTGATGAGTGAAAGATGAAATTGGGTTTGCGTTTGTTGAAGAAGGGTAAACAATGCTTCGGGAAAATGATTGGTACCATCGCTAGGATTAACGCCATTGTTATTGGTGTATAATTCGTTGAGGATGGGAATAAAGTAATGGTTGAATTTTATATTGGGTAATTGTTGTAATGGTGATATCCAAACGTTTATTGTTTGTTGCTCTTGCTTTTCTATTTCAGTATTTAAACTGGAATTAAAAAGCTGTTCAACAACATTGATATAGGCTGGTAAACTAGCATTTAATAGAGGATATGATCTAGTATTTTCAAATGGCCAACTATTCAATAAGTCTTGGAGTAATTCGGAGGTAGTTTGAGTTTTGCTGTTTTCGATAAAGGTTTCTACATGAAGGCAACATTTTTTTAATTGTGGATGAAGGCCGATATCGAACAAATCTTTTGCCGGTTGATGTGTTTGGGTATATAAAAATTGACGGAGTGAAAAGTTTTTTTGTCGACCTTTTTTGGCATTCCATTCAATTGCTAAGGCAGCAATTTCGTTAGAGGGAATTTGGTATTCGGAAAAGTGTAATAATTCAATCAGTCCTTCATCGCCCGAATGGGGTTGTTGATTTTCGGCAGAAAAATAATGCAAGAAGCGCAACAATATTTTTGTGAGGGGCAGTTTTTGTATTGCTAGTAATGGATTTTGATTAACAGCAATGCCTTCGGATATTAACTGTTGATAAGCCAGCCTTTGATGCCAGGGTTCTTCAATGATTAGAGCAATTGTGTCGGTATCGTTGGTTTGCTTTTTTTGTAAAGCAATGATATTGCAAGTCTTTTGAATTGCTTCTATGGCATTGGAAAAACTATGGATGGGTTGGTTAAACATTTGTTGTACTATTGATGCTATGAAGCGTTAAGTACAAGTTGAATGCACCATAGCGAAAAAGAGATTGTAATAATTTTACATGTGAATTTAATTAATTGAACGGCTAATATCTAATTGTGCACTTGCGTTAGAACTATTGGTGCCAACGCCACTACTTTATGCAAATGAATAAGCTGTAAGTAGGCCGCACTAGAAAAAGAAAAATATTTTTTTCATTGGTTTTGATTGAGCACTAAAATAAATAAATCCTTTGCTATATTCAAATTTGATATGTATGGGTGCTATTGAGCATATATATGTCGAATAATTTTTATTAATAAGAAATTGGTTAGATGAATGGTTGAAAACAGTTGAAGCATTACGCCCGATTGAAGCGGTACCCCGGTGAGGCTTTGTGCAAGGGTAAGTGCCGGCGTACAAGCGTAAAGCGGGACAGCAGTTGAATATTACGACAATGCCGACGTTCTCAAAAAAGAAAAAACAATTTTAGTGAATCAACTGTTATAGGTGTATGAGTAAAGTATATTCGATAAAAACAGTGCAGCGCATGCCGGTGAGTTTAGAGCAGGCTTGGGATTTTTTTAGTAGTCCGGCCAATTTAAAAGAAATAACCCCCGCCAATTTGGGCTTCAATATTATCTCCAAGCACCATGGCGAAAAGATGTATGCGGGGCAGATTATTGAATATATTGTAAAACCCGTGTTGGGGATACCGTTATATTGGATGACGGAGATTTCGCATGTAACCGACCATCAATATTTTGTGGATGAGCAGCGTTTTGGGCCTTATGTGATGTGGCATCACCAGCATCATTTTAAAGCGATTGAGGGTGGGGTAGAGATGACGGATATTGTACACTATAAATTACCGTTTTGGTTTTTGGGTGATCTTGCGCATGGGTTATTTGTAGCAAAACAGTTGCAAGGGATATTTGACCATAGGTTTAAGGTGGTGGAGGAGAGATTTGGGGCGTTTAATTAATGTTGAATGTTGGATGTTGAATGGGTTGGGGATTAGAGTTTATGAAGTTTTAAAGTATATAAAGTTTATTGGGTTTATAAAGTATAAAGGCTGTTGACTAAACTCTAAACCACTAAACTTCTAAACTATTATTCACGCAAAGCGGCAAATTTTAATTCAATGTTGGATGTTGAATGTTGGATGTTGAATTTTTCTCGCAAAGTTGCAAGGGAAAATAAGGCGCAAAGGGAAAGGTTGGATGTTAAATGGAAATTCCCGAGCAAAGGTTTGTGTCTCCACGAACCTTTGTGAATTTAAACGCTAAACTTCTAAACAAAGTTTATAGGTGTTATAAAGTTTATAGAGATTATAAGGTATAAAGGCTTTTGACTAAACTCTAAACCCTAAACTCCTAAACAAAGTTTATAGGGATTATAAAGTTTATAAAGATGGTGCGTTTTAGATGAACTTACACTAAACTCTAAACCACTAAACTTCTAAACCATAAATCTATCCGGGCATTCTCGTTATATATTTTTCCATTTGTTTAATTTGATCAACAATTTGCGGCGTAGTAGGTTTCAGTGCTTTGGCTTTGCGGAAATAATCTTTTCCGGCACGGAATTCTCTTTTATTGATCATGATAGACGACAATTGCAGATAGGCTGCGGCTTCGTTTTCTTTATCGGGTAATCCGGCACGTAAGGCGCCACGGATATAGCTTTCGGCTTGTTTAAGATCGCCTTTTTGAAGGGCAAGCATACCTAATTGTAATTTATTGGCGCCTTCGGCTTGTTTCATAGAATCGCCGAGGATGCTGCTGCCGCCCATTAAATCCTGACTTTTTTTAAGGTTTTTTTCGGCACCTTCGAAATTTTGTTCGGCCATATCGATATTACCTTTTACGGTATAATAAACCGAGCGAATGGGTTTTATCAATAGGTTAGGGAACCAAATAGATTGTAATACTTTTTTAGCGCCATCGAGATCGCCTTCTTCCATATAGCCTTGAATGAGGCGCATTGGGCCAAAAACAAAATGGCCAACAATAAGTATTATAGCCGTAAGGTAAAGTACAAAAGAAGGCCAAAAGCCAGCTTGTAGATGGGTAAAAATTGCTAAGGCGATAAAGATTCCGCCGAGTAATAAACGATACTTAATGATAAAAGTAAGCCACTTCATGATAATAAATTAGGTGGGCAAAGATAGGGCAGTATTTTAAATTTGAATTTGCTGTTTTAGAATTGGGTTGGAAACTGTTATTTTTGCACCCGTTGGGTAAATTGAGTACCCAATTGGTCCCGTAGTTCAATGGATAGAATAGAAGTTTCCTAAACTTTAGATCCAAG
>JBMOEQ010000082.1:0-12181 GCA_049314655.1 Ferruginibacter sp.
AAGGCCCTAATCCGGTTGGCGTTGAAAAATTTGATACATGGCCCTTACCTGAAAAGAAAATAATGCCAATCATAATTAATAAAGCGCCAATTTTAGCTGCAGAGAATATTACTTGAACAGCACCTCCTGCTTTTAAACTTTTACTGTTGATCCAAGTAAGTAATAGTATGATAAATATTGTTACCGTTTTGGTCCCAGCATTTTGGAGGAGATATAATTTCCCTAAAAAAGGCACACTTAATGCATAGGCCTGTTCGGTGGTTACATCAAAGCGGGGTAAGGTTATAAAATATCCTAAATATTGAGCAAATATGTAAGCAATTGCTGCAACACTGGCGGTATTAATAACTGCAAAAGATGCCCATCCGTAGAGGTAAGCAAAAAAACGACCGTACATTTTTTCAAAGAAAATATATTGTCCTCCAGTTTGTGGAATCATGGTGCCAATTTCGGTATTCACCGAAGCGCCAATCATTGATATTACGCCGGCAAAAATCCATACCAATAACAACAACAATGGCGATTGTAATTGTGCTGCCATCACAGCCGGTTTCATAAAAATGCTAGAGCCAATAACACTACCCGCTACAATGGAAACCGTTGTCCATAAGCCTATTTTTCTGGTTAATGTGGTGGACATATAGGGAAGTGAGTAAAGTATATAAAGTTTGTAAAGTGTATAAGGATTCTTAAGTTTATAATGACGCTCACCTAAACGCTAAACCCTTAACTATGTTTCTAAAGTGTGTAAAGTATATAAAGTTTATTGTGATTCTAAAGTTTATAATGAATTGCCTAAACCCTCAACTCCTAAACTTCTAAACTACTGTTCAACTAACGTTCATCTATTGTTCATCTATCGTTCATCTATCGTTCAACCATTGTACATCTATTTATTCATGCTCTCTGCAATCAACCTATGAAAATGATGCGTACCGGTTTCGCGGGTAACCGAATACCTGCCATGTTTATAAAAGCGAGAGCGAATACCCAATTGAACGTTTTCAACAATTTCTTCATCTTCCATTTCTACTTTATCTAAATTACTGCCGGCACCTTTATCGTATTTTTCTTCTTTCCACATGTAAACCATAAAATCTACTTTAGTTCTACTAACTCCAATTGGTTGTACAATATTTACCGATAAACCCCAAGGGTAAAAATTGAACATCATGTTGGGGTAAATCCAAAAATAATAGGCGGCTATTTTTTGTCCATAATCGGGTGATGATGCAGGTAAGTCGAAACAATCTTCTTCATTTTTGCCTATGCCAATTTGTAAATTAGAATGTGAATACAATTCTGTGCTGTATGCTCCAAATTCCAATGCTGCATTTAAACCGGCATGAACAAATGGAATATGAAATCCTTCTAAATAATTTTCGCAATACAAAGCCCAATTGGCATCCATCTCGTAGCTTTTACCTAAATCGGCACGGTATACAAATTCATCAACGGGCAACCAACTCAATCGTTCCATCATTGGCTTTAAGTAGTTTAAGACATTGGTATTATTACCTAAAGAGGTAAACAACCATTTGCCCCAATTGAATAAAGGAAGTTTAGGTAAATGATCGTCGGCACAGGGGAACCCTTCTACCTCTTTAAACTCGGGCATAGAAACCATTTGTCCATCTAATTCAAAAATTCTTCCATGGTATTTACACCTTAAATTGCTGGCCTTACTACAGGCTTTATAGGCCAAGATGTTTCCACGATGTGTGCAAACATTCGATAAGCAATGGATTTGATCTTGCTTGTCTTTGGTAAGTAATAAGGGTTCCGAAAGGTAGCCATTGAGTAATGTAAAAGGCACTACATCGCCTGGAAATTTCACCAATTCAGTATTGCCAATAAATTGCCATGACGGGACAAAAATTTTCTCTTTAGCTAATTCAAATGCTGCTGAACTGGTGTAAAAATCCGTATCAATGGTTTTGGCGTGTGCAATTTGTTCGTCAACAAAAAGTGGTTTCATGGCAATTTTTGCTCCAAGATAATTGATTTGCCGAATATCTTTTTCACCATAATTACAGATAACTTAACCGTTTAACATTTTCTATATATAGCTGAACTATATAATCACTTATCTTCATTGCAAATTTTTAATCTGCTTATGGCTATTCTTACAATAGAAAATCTTCGGAAAGATTATGGTAGAGTACAAGCGCTAAAAGGCATCAGCTTTGAAGTGCCAAAAGGAACAGTATTTGGTATTCTTGGTCCCAATGGTAGTGGTAAAACAACCATGTTGGGCATTATCTCCGATATATTACGACCAACTTCCGGCACCTATAAACTTTTTGATGAAGTGCCCAATGAAACCCATCGTCGCCAAATTGGAACATTTTTAGAAACGCCCAATTTTTATCATTATCTCTCTGCCGAAAGAAATTTGCGCATCGCTGCTGCAATAAAAGAAAGGGGCGAAAATGATATTGCCCGCGTTTTAGATTTGGTAAATCTTACCCAACGAAAAGACTCTCGTTTCAATACCTATTCATTAGGGATGAAACAACGATTGGCCATTGCATCTTGTTTATTGGGCAATCCAGAAGTATTGATATTAGATGAACCTACTAATGGATTAGATCCGGTGGGTATCGCAGAAATTAGAGCCCTCATTAAAAAACTTCATCAAGAAGGCAAAACCATTATTATGGCTAGTCATTTGTTAGATGAAGTAGAAAAAGTTTGTACCCATGTGGCTATTTTAAAAAGAGGCGATTTGGTAGCTACCGGAAATGTGAATGAAATATTGGCCAATGAAGATATTATTGAACTCAGTGCTACAGATAATAAAGCATTAAAAGCTGTATTAGAAGCTTTTGGCGGATACAATCAATTGAAAGAGGAAGAAGAAAAAATTCAATTGTATTATCCTATTGGTGCTATCGAATTAGAAAATATCAATCGCTTTTGTTTCGATAAGGGCATTGTATTGAATCACCTCATTCTTAAAAAGAAAAGTTTAGAATCTAAGTTTTTTGAACTTACAAATAATTAATGGCTATGATGAAGTATTTAAAAATAGAATGGCTTAAAATGAAGAACTATACTGCGTTTGTAGCTATAGGACTTATTTTTTTAGTGTGCGTTTTTGGCGTAAGTTTCATTGCTTATTCCATCAATAACAGTGCTTCCGACACACCGGCTTCTATGTTGTTGGGATCGTATTTTTCGTTTCCAAATGTGTGGCATACCGTTGCTTGGTTAAGTAATTTCACCTTGTTTCTCCCCGGCTTGTTATTGATATTAATGATTACCAACGAGTTTACTTATCGAACCCATCGCCAAAATATTATTGATGGATGGAGTAGAGATACTTTCATCAAAACCAAAATTGCGTTGGTGTTTATTTTTGCTGCAGTTGCAACGGTTTGGGTGTTTATTGTTGCTTTTGTAATTGGATTGATATCGGGAGGTGGATTAGACTTTTCTAAAGTGTATTACATTGGTTATTTCTTCTTACAATCGGTATCTATATTAATGTTGGCTTTAATGGTTAGCGTACTTGTGAAAAGAGCTGCCTTAGCTATTGCCGTTTTTATTGCTTACGTGTATATTTTAGAAAATTTGTTGGGTGCTATTATGAATGGATTGTCGTATAAGTTTACAACCGATCCTACGAAAATAACACCGTTTTCCGATATGCTGCCCATCAATTCAACCGATAGTTTAGTGCCGTTTCCATTCTTTAGAGAATTGTTGAATAAAGCAATGCCTCAATTAAGTGTATATATATTATTGGCATTTACCTTGGTGTATTTGGTCATTTACATATACGTTTCAAGACGACAGTTTTTAACAAGAGATCTTTAAAGCAATTATTGAATCAATTGTTCTATGGCAGATGAAATGGTTGGGTATTGAAAAGTAAATCCGGTTTGTTCAACTTTTCTGCTGCTTACTGTTGTACTTTTTAAGACTTCAATACTGCTTTCGCCCATTAAGATTTTTAAAGCAAATGGCGGTACATGCAATGGAATAAACCATTTGCCTTTCATGGCTTTGGCTAAAGTTAAAGTGAGGGTTTTATTAGATACCGGCTCAGGTGCCACGGCATTATAGCTGCCCTGTATCAATTCGTTTTCAATAGCATGCAGAAACAATTTGCACAAGTCGTCTATATGCACCCAGCTTACCATTTGTTGTCCGCTGCCAATAATACCTGCAACACCAAATTTTAATGGTTTTTTAAATTCGGCCAACGCACCGCCATCATTGCTTAGTACAATGCCAATACGTAATTTGGCTAGGCGAATACCCCATTTCGTTACAGGTTCAATACTGTCTTCCCATTTTTTACAAGTGTTGCCTAAAAAGCCTTCATCGGGTAAAGTATTTTCTGCAAATCCTTTCCAACCGTTTTCTATATGACGTGGGTCGGCACCATACCATCCAATTGCCGAAGCACTGATTACAGCTTTTAATTGATGATGTTGTTTTTCTAGTGCTTTAATCAATAACGCACTGCTTTGAGTTCTACTTTGTACTATTTCATTTTTGTAAGCATCGGTCCAAAATTTATCAACAACGCCAGCTCCTGCCAAATGAATGATGTATTGGGCTTTTTGAACGGCTATTTCATCTATCGTTTGTTCGGCCACATTCCAAAGGGCATATTGAATACCTTGAGTAGGTGTAGTATTTGGGATTTTTCTTGTTAAAATGATCACGTTATGGCCTTCCGCTATCAAGTGGTGGGTTAATCTTTTTCCAACCAGTCCTGTTCCGCCGGTAATAAGTATTGTAGACATATTATAATGCTTTAGCTAGATATTAAAACAAAGCTTGGTTAAACTTGTTGCACTTAAAGTAAGATTGTTGAATAACACTTAATTTTATACTGTAAATATTGATGCGATGAATATAAAGCTATTTCTCTCGATAATAATTTGTTTGATTTTTAGCAATAGTGTATCTGCTCAAAAGATCACCTATGCCGATCCGGTTCGGGAAGATTCAAAGGATATCAATTTTGAAGTAATTGGTAAGATAAAAGGCAATATCCTCATCTTTAAAAATGTACGTTGGAAATATGCTATTTCGGTATACGACGATAATATGCAGTTGAAAGAAAAAGTGCCAATGGATTTTATGCCCGATAAAACGTTCAATGTAAACTATGTGTACTCCGGCGATCAAATTTTTATGATTTATCAATACCAAAAAAGAGGCATTGTATATTGTATGTCGGCCACTTTAAATCAAGATGCGCAATTGGTAGGCGAGCCGGTTCAAATAGATACAACCGATATTGGAACTGTGGGCGATAATAATATTTATTCTACCATTAGCAGCGAAGATCGTAAACGCATCATGGTATTTAAAATTCATAAAAAGAATACCAAGCTGCATATTGGTACATTATTGTTTAACAATCAAATGAAGCTCGATCATCGCACACGTTTTACAATGGACTTTAATGAGCGGAAAGAAATTTTCAGCGATTTTTTAGTAGATAATGAAGGTAATTTGGTTTTTACCAGATCGAGTAGAATTACTAACCGAGATAATTTTTCGTCTATTGAAATGTTGGTGAAAGCGGCCTTCAGCGATACCCTCAAAATAACAAAAATTCAATCGCCCGAATTGTATACCGATGATGTAAAATTGAAGATTGATAATTTTAATAAGAAGTATATCGCCAACTGTTTTTTTTACGGCCAACGTAGAGGCAATATCGATGGGGTGTACACAATAATTTGGAATGCTGTTTCCGATTCTGCGGATGTGCAAGTATTGAATCCTTTTACAGATAGTTTAAGGGCGGTTGCCAAAGCAAGTGGCGCTTATAAATTTGCTTTCAATGATTTTTTTATTAAAAATATTATAGTAAAAAAAGACGGTGGATTTTTATTAGCTGCAGAAGATTTTACCTCTCAAGTTTCGGGTGGCAATAATTGGAACCGTTGGGATTATCTATACAATAGTCCATTTGTAAGTCCTTTCAATTCTTTCTACTACAATCCTTATTATTTTGGTTACAATGATTGGGGTGGTTTTTACAGGCCTTTCAACAGTTTCAATTCTGTACAAAACACCCGCTATTATTACGATAATATTGTAATTATTAGTATTTCAAAAACCGGTGAAACATTATGGAGTACTGTTATTCAAAAACAACAGTATTACGATAACAACGATAACTACCTTTCTTACTGCACCATGAATATGGGTGGCGAAATACATTTTTTATTCAATTTATTAGATAAGCGCGATAAGTTTTTATCCGATCAAGCGGTTGATGCTTCTGGTATTGTACAACGAAATCCAACGATTAAAAGCTATTTAAAAGGCTATGAGTTTATGCCGCGTTTTGCCAAACAAATTGGCGCCCGACAAATCATTGTTCCTTGTACTTACCGCAGTCAAATATCATTTGCAAAAATTGATTTTTAACGCCATCGCTATTTTTTTAAACAACAATAATTGCGCACTTTTGTAAGCAATATAAAATCTACAACGTGACAGGCATTTTTAAGTCCAACAATCCTTACAATAATTTCTTATTGCTGATTTATGGACTATTATTAAAGCTGTACATTTTTATTGAGCCTACAACGCCGGTTGCACAACAAACAGATGGGTTTTTATTTAGGGCATTGTTGGTGCAATTAAAACCATTGGGAAAAAACTTGCCCATTATTTATCCCATCATTGCTTTTCTATTAATTTTTACACAGGCGGTTACTTTAAATAAACTGGTGAACGATCAACGTTTAATGCAAAAGCCCAATTATTTAACGGGTATGGCGTATTTGCTCATTAGTTCCATTTTTACCGAATGGAATATTTTATCTGCTCCTTTAATCATCAATACATTTTTATTATGGGTATGGGCAAAAATGAGTGCTATTTATACTTTAACTAATCCTAAAGCAACACTATTCAATATTGGTTTGGTTATTGGCATTTGTACTTTTTTCTATTTTCCATCTATCGCCTTTGCTATATTGGTTGTAGCCGGATTAGTTATTACAAGGCCATTTAAATTAGCCGAGTGGTTGGTGGCTTTGTTGGGCATCATTACGCCTTATTATTTTTTATTATCGTATGTATTTTTAACTGATAAGTGGAAAGGCTACAAGTTTCCCGGCTTTTCAGTGGGATTGCCTCGTTTTTTTGAAACCTCATGGGCATTAGTGGCAATTGTATTGGTATTATTGGCTACTATTATTGGCATTTATTTTATACGTTCAAATTTTAGGCGTCAACTGGTACAAATTCGTAAAAGTTGGAGTTTGGTTTTTTTGTATGCATTAGTAGCTGCATTTGTGCCTTGTATTAATGCCACTAGAACATTTGAATATTGGATTTTATGTGCTGTACCCTTAGCCTTATTTACAGGATGTGCATTTTTATATCCCAATAAGCGTTGGATGCCTGCAATAATACATTGGTGTATGGTAGCTATGGTGATATTATTTGGTTATGTACTTCGCTAATTCGATGGCTTCTTTGTAATTTCGAGATTGAAAATGAATTGTTGTTAATTTATAAATTCTTACTAATGAAATTTGGTGTAGTCGTTTTCCCCGGAAGCAATTGTGATAGAGATATGATTACCGCCTTAAGGGATGATTTAGGGCAAGAAGTAATTGCGCTTTGGCATAAAGACAAAGATTTATCGGCGTTTGAAATTTCCGATTGTATTGTATTGCCCGGCGGATTTAGTTATGGCGATTATTTACGTTGTGGCGCTATCGCAAAATTTAGTCCTATGATGCAAGAAGTAATTCAATTTGCAGCACGCGGAGGTAAAGTGTTGGGTGTTTGTAATGGTTTTCAAATTCTTTGCGAAAGCGGGTTATTGCCCGGTGTTTTATTAAGAAACAGCAATCAGCAATTTATTTGTAAAAATGTATATATAAAATCAGCTGCCGATAATGCAACTCCCTTATCTATTCCTATTGCTCATGGCGAAGGAAGGTATTTTGCAGATGCCGAAACATTGCAATCTTTAGAACAAAACAATCAAGTTTTATATCATTATTGCGATGAAAACGGTTTGGTAAATGACGCAGCTAATCCAAACGGCGCTTTACATCATATTGCTGGAATCTGTAATGCCAATAGAAATGTTTTTGGTATGATGCCCCATCCCGAAAGAGCCAGCAATGCGTTGTTGGGCAATGAAGATGGGCGGAAAGTTTTTCAACAGCTATTTGGAATAAACTAAACTTTAACAGCATTGCATTTCAAAAAAGCAATATTGGCTGTTACTTTGCAATACAGATTTAAATACATCTTCATGAAGCATTTTTTTACATCAATGGTTTTGATTTTTTTGGGTATGGCGGTTTCTGCACAAATCAAAGCAAGTATAGATTGGTCCTTTTCTGCTAAAAAATTGGCTGCAGAAAACACCTACGAAATTACTATTGTGGCTAATCCGCCTGCAGGTTGGCATGTGTACTCTCAATATACACCCGAAGGTGGCCCGGTACCTACCACATTTACTTTTAACAAAAATGCACTACTTAGTTTCGAAGGCAAAACTAGAGAAAGCGGAAAACTGATTGAATATTTCGATAAAAACTTTAATGTTAAAGTCAAATATTTTGATCATAAAGCAGTTTTTACTCAGGTAGTTAAGGTAAAAGGCAAAATTAAAACGAATATTTCTGGAGAGGTAGAATCTATGATTTGTAACGATCGTACTTGTATGCCACCAACAACACAGAAATTTAGTATTCCGTTGAATTAATAACTTTTTTCAATACAATAAAAAACCTCCAATTGTTGGAGGTTTTTTATTGGGGGTTACTTGAATGTTTTATTAAAGTGCAATTTGCTTTTCTGTCATCATTTTGCGCATATTGATTAAACCATAACGCATACGGCCTAAAGCTGTATTGATGCTGCATTTGGTAAGATCGGCTATTTCTTTAAAGCTTAAATCGGCATAATGACGTAAGATGATTACTTCGCGTTGATCTTCGGGAAGCAAATCGAGCATTTTACGAATACTGTCATGACTTTGGCTTTTCATCATACGATGAGCGGCATCGGGTTCTGCAAAGTTTAATACTTCAAAAATATCGTGATCGTCGCTGGTTTTAATACTTGGACTGCGTTTGATTTTTCTAAAATAATCTACACATAAATTGTGTGCAATACGCATTGCCCATGGCAAAAATTTACCTTCATCGGTATAACGACCACCACGTAAAGTGTCGATAATACGGATAAATACATCTTGGAAGAGGTCTTCTGCAAGATATTTGTCTTTCACCAATAGGTAAATAGAGCTGTAAATTTTGTCTTTGTAACGGGTTACAAGAGTGGAGAGGGCTTCGGTGTTACCATCCATGTATAGATGCACCAATTGCTGATCCGTAAGATTGTTAAGGCATTTCATAAACTTCTACAGTTTTTGTTAAGAAATAGAATTGGATAGAACCAATAAGAGGGAATGTAGCGTAGAAGTCTAATAGATAGGCGTCAGGCTTTTCACTTTATTGGATATTGGACTGTTAAAATAATGATTTTATTTGAAGTGCCAAATTTTTTCTAACTTTTTTTTTGGCTGCCTTGTTATTAAAAGTAATTCAAGTTTTGCTTTCATAATTCAACCTTCAAGCTATTTAAGAAGAATTTCACAAATCTTGAGCAGCAAAAAATGAAGGCGTTACCTTCGCAATATTATCTATGGCAGCAAAAACAAGTAGTAAAAAAGCTACAACTATTTCATCGTCAAAAAAGGATGAAATTTTTATAAAAGGAGCAAGGGTACATAATTTAAAAAATGTAACCATTGGTATTCCTCGTAATAAATTAATTGTAGTAACTGGTGTATCCGGATCGGGAAAATCATCACTTACTATTGATACACTTTTTGCAGAAGGGCAACGTCGTTATGCCGAAAGCTTAAGCGCATATGCTCGTCAATTCATGCAAAGAATGAATAAACCCGATGTTGATTATATACATGGATTATGCCCGGCAATTGCTATCGAACAAAAAGTTATTACCCGCACACCAAGAAGTACAGTGGGTAGTATGACGGAGATTTATGATTACCTGCGCTTATTATTTGCACGTGTAGGACAAACTATTTCTCCTATCAGTAATCGTGTTGTAAAAAAAGATGATGTTGCAGATGTTATTCATACCATCAAACAATTAAACGTCGGAGATAAAATTTTGTTGTTGGTAGATTTTAAACAACATGCCAACAGAAATGTAACAGAAGAACTGAATATATTATTGCAAAAAGGATTTACACGCTTATACATCAATAAAGAAATTCATCGAATAGAAACTTTATTAGAAGAAAGTGCATCGAAGAAATCTACGGCTCCATTTAAAAATGCGTATTTATTAATAGATCGTTTGGTGGCCAAAGATTTTGATGAAGAAGACTTACATCGTATCAGCGATTCGGTGGGTATTGCTTTTTACGAAGGCGAAGGCAAATTGCTGATTGAAGTAAATGGCAGCGATGTATACCCATTCAGTAATAAGTTTGAATTGGATGGAATAGTATTTGAAGAGCCGGTGCCCAATCTGTTTTCATTTAATAATCCTTTTGGTGCTTGTCCTACATGTGAAGGTTTTTCTCAAGTGCTTGGGGTTGATAAGGATTTAGTGATCTCTAATCAAAACCTCAGTGTATATGAAGGCGCCGTAATGCCTTGGAAGGGCGAAAAATTAGGTTGGTGGCGCGAGCAGTTTATAAAAGGTGCAAAGCATGTTGATTTTCCGGTGCACAAGCCCATCATTGATTTAACGCCTGCACAATTGCAATTACTATGGGAAGGACACGATCATGCTCAAGGCATTAATGATTTTTTTAAAGAGGTTGAACAAAATTTATATAAAGTACAATATCGTGTTTTATTAAGCAGGTACAGGGGACGAACTGCTTGTCCCGATTGTAAAGGCTATCGTTTACGCCCCGAAGCATTATATGTTCAAGTTGGGGGTAAACATATAGGCGAGTTATGCGATTTGCCGGTAAGAGATTTACAAGCCTGGTTTGCGCAACTTAAACTCACCCCCTTTCAACAAGAAGTTGGGAAAAGAATTTTAATTGAAATCCACCATCGGTTAGGTACATTAATGGATGTAGGATTGGGCTATTTAACTTTAAACCGATTGGCCAATTCGTTAAGTGGTGGCGAAAGTCAACGGATACAACTTACAAGAAGCTTAGGAAGCAATCTTACCAACTCTTTATATATACTCGATGAGCCTTCAATAGGATTGCATAGCAGAGATACAGTGAAACTGATTGGTGTTTTAAAATCATTAAGAGATTTGGGCAATACGGTTGTTGTGGTAGAACACGATGAAATGATGATGCGTGAAGCCGATTATATTATCGACATGGGGCCATTAGCTAGTCATTTAGGAGGAGAGGTTGTTGCTGCCGGAAATTATGATGCCATTATAGCTGATCAAAAAAGTTTAACCGGACAGTATTTATCTGGTAAATTATCTATAGATCCTCCAAAGCTTATTCGCAAATGGAATCAATCTATCACTATTACGGGTGCACGACAAAATAATTTAAAAAACATCGATGTAACCTTTCCGTTGAATGTTTTTTGTGTGGTGAGTGGAGTAAGTGGAAGCGGCAAAACAACTTTAGTGAAACAAATTTTATATCCGGCTTTACAAAAAATAAAAGGTGAAGGAACCGATAGACCCGGATTGCACAAATCAATCTCGGGTGCCATTGATCAAATATCACAAATTGAAATGATTGATCAAAACCCTATTGGTAAATCTTCTAGAAGTAATCCGGTTACTTATATAAAAGCTTACGATGAAATTCGCGAATTGTATAGCGAACAACCTTTAAGTAAAATCAGGGGATTTCAACCTAGGCATTTTTCTTTTAATGTAGATGGAGGAAGATGCGATGCTTGTAAAGGAGAAGGCGAACAAATTGTAGAAATGCAGTTTTTAGCCGATGTGCACCTTACCTGCGAAGTTTGTGGCGGCAAAAAATTTAAGGAAGAAGTATTAGAAGTGCAATACAGAGGCAAAAACATTTATGATGTTTTAGAAATGGGCGTAGATGAAGCCATTGATTTTTTTAAAGAAGCTACCGATGTAGCCAAAAAATTACAACCCTTAAGTGATGTTGGTTTAGGTTATGTTAAACTTGGCCAATCGAGTAATACGCTTTCAGGTGGAGAAGCGCAACGGGTTAAATTGGCTTCGT
>JBMOEQ010000083.1:0-12117 GCA_049314655.1 Ferruginibacter sp.
ATACAAATGCAATTAACCGAGTATTTTAAAGGCATTCGAACGGCTTTTGATATTCCTATGCAACAAGCGGGTAGCGACTTTCAACAAAAAATTTGGACCGCCTTACAAAAAATTGGATATGGTAAAACATCTACTTATAAAACTTTAGCCATAGATACCGGAGATGTAAAAGCCATCAGAGCTGTGGCTCATGCAAACGGCCAAAATAGGTTGCCCATCATTATTCCCTGTCATCGTGTATTGGGCAGCAATGGTAAATTAACAGGCTATAGTGGCGAACTTTGGCGGAAAGATTTTTTATTGAAATTAGAGTCGCCCAACAAAAACGGTGTTCAAACATTATTTTAACATTTCAATCACTATATTTGTTTTCTCTGTAAAATTGCTATCAACTTTAACATCATAAAACAACACAAATGAAAAAAACAATTGTCTTCGCTTTACTTTCATTGGCTTTATTAAAAGTAACTGCCTTTACTGTTCAGGCAATCATCAACTGGAAAATCAACAACGAAAAAAGTTCAGTTAAATTTACCATGAATGCACATGGCCAAGAATTAATTGGAAGTTTTACCGGTGTTGAAGGTTCCGTAAAATTCGATCCAACCGATCTTACCAATTCTTCGTTAAAATGTTCTATTGCTGTTTCTACCATCAATACCGGCAACGAAAAACGCAATGGCCATTTACAAGCTGCGGGTTGGTTTGATGCAGCTAAATTTGCTGCTATAACATTTGCATCAACTAAATTAGAAGCAACAGTAAGTGGTGGTTATACAGCAACCGGAACGCTTTCATTAAAAGGCACAGAAAAAGAAATCAGTTTTCCTTTTACTTTTGAAGAAAATAAAGAAGGTGGAATTTTTAAAGGTAGTTTCACCATTTTAAGAGGCGATTATGGCGTAGGAAAAACAGATGGCGATGTAAGCAATGAAGTTACCATCAACTTAGAGGTTCCTGTAACTAAAGAAGTTTTATAAATTATACAATTCATAACATGCACAAAAAAAAGCGGAACAAATTTGTTCCGCTTTTTTTATTCGTATCGCTTAAAAAATTATTCAGTAATTCTTCCTCCTGAAATAAATCTTGATTCATAATATTTATCCTTAAGATCGCTAATGGTAACCCCGCCGTGAACCCCACTGTGTACAAATTTGTTATTGCCTAAATATACCCCAACATGACTTACGCCTCCGCTAGTATTAAAAAAAACCAAATCGCCTTCAACTAAATCTTCAATCCATATTTTAGTACATACTCCATATTGTTCTTTTGCAGTGCGGGGTAATGTTATACCGTAAACATCCAACCATAACTTTCCGGTAAAAGCACTACAGTCTATACCACGTTTATCTTTACCACCATAACGATAACGCGTACCCCACCATTCATCAATGAAAGAAAACAAATCAATATTAGTAATGTCTTCCACTTCCCTATCGGCCAATACTGCATATTTAAATTGTAATGCAGTACAATTTTCTATATTGTTACTTGCTGCAACATTTGAAGCTCTTGAAAGAACGGGTTTCTTAATTGATGCATTTTCTTCACTATATGTAATAGAAGCTGTTCTACTTGAAGCAATAGATTCGGGCAGCAATTCAATGCTTTCTATGAACCGAGGAATATTTTGTTGTAAATGAAATTGGGTTTGTTGAACATCGTGCACGCTAGTTTGTGCTTGAACAGATGCACCAAAACCTATGTATAAAATATGGCAGCAAAATAAAGACAATAAGTTTTTCATACGTAAAATCTGGGGTTTACACGTAAGTACAACTTAAACTATTGTAATCTAATCGCCTGTTTGTCGTTGAACCTTCTGTTGAGCTTGAATCTTGCTATTAACCTTGTAATACCAACTGATAAATAATAATAATCATCTAATCGTATGCAAAAGTAACGCCAAAATGCCGATTTGGCAACTCTTAATTCCAATGCACTACTAATCAATGTATTAAAAAATATCAGTTCGTTTTTTATATTAAAAAAAGTTAAAATAAATTAAAGTACATATAGAATCAAATATGCAATTGATTCAAGTTTTTCGGTGTGGATAAAGGAGTAAGTATAGCGATTGTAAGTTTGCGATATTTGTATTTCCCCCGATTAAAATTTTCATCATTCACCAGCTGATCATTTCATTTTTCGTGAGGAATACTAAGCATATTTTTTAAAACAACAGGCAGGCATGAAATTTTCGCATTTACACGTACATACCCAGTTTTCTTTATTAGATGGTGCAGCTTCCATCAAAAATTTATATAAAAAAGCAATTGCCAATGATATGCCGGCATTAGCCATCAGCGATCATGGAAATATGTTTGGTGCTTTTGAGTTTGTAAAAGAAGCTTACAAACATAAAAATGAAGATGGAAGTTTAAAAGTAAAACCAATTGTTGGTTGCGAATTTTATATCACCACAGATAGAACTAGAAAAACATTTAGCAAAGACGAAAAAGATCCTCGCCATCATCAAATTTTATTAGCCAAAAATGATATTGGCTATAAAAATTTAGTGAAACTAACCTCATTAGGTTTTATTGAAGGGATGTATTCTAAGTACCCAAGAATTGATAAACAACTCATTCATAAATATCATGAAGGTTTAATTGCTACCACCTGTTGTTTAGGTGCGTTAGTACCACAAACTATTTTAAAGAAAGGCGAAGCAGAAGGTGAAAATGAATTTAAATGGTGGCTCAATATTTTTCAAGAAGATTATTATGTAGAGCTTCAACGCCATGGCATTCCGGAGCAAGAGAAAGTAAATGAAGTGTTATTGAAATTTGCTAAAAAATATAATGTAAAAGTTATTGCTAGTAACGATTCGCATTATGTAGATCAAAAAGATTTTAATGCACACGATATTTTATTGTGTATCAATACCGGTGAAAAACAAGCTACTCCTGCCCTACGCGAATTCAGCGATGATGATGTGATGATTAAGAATAAAAGATTCGCTTTTCCCAACGATCAATTTTATTTGAAAACATCTGCAGAAATGAGTGAAGTTTTCAGTGATCTACCGGAAGCAATAGACAATACGAATGAAATTGTTGATAAAGTAGCTTTGCTCGATTTAAAGAAAGATATTTTATTACCTCATTTTGTTGTACCAGCAAATTTTAAAACACAAGACGAATATTTGGCCAGCATCACTTGGGCCGGTGCTAAAGAACGTTATAAAATATTTACCCCGGAAATTGAAGAACGCATCAGTTTCGAATTAGGTGTAATACATGATATGGGCTTTGCCGGATACTTTTTAATTGTAAGTGATTTCATCAAAGCCGGTAGAGAATTAGGTGTATTTGTAGGCCCTGGTAGAGGATCGGCAGCAGGAAGTGTGGTTGCCTATTGTATTGGCATTACAAATATCGACCCCATAAAATACAATTTACTTTTTGAGCGTTTCTTAAATCCCGAACGTAAGTCGATGCCCGATATTGATACCGATTTTGATGATGAAGGTCGTCAAAAAGTAATCGATTATGTGGTAGATAAATATGGCAAAAATCAAGTAGCACAAATTATTACTTATGGTACCATGGCAGCAAAATCGAGCATTGCCGATGTTGCCCGTGTGATGGATTTACCCTTAGCAGAAAGTAGAGCTTTAACCAAATTGGTACCCGATAAACCCGGTATTAATTTGAAACGATTATTACATGCACCTTTCAACAATAAAGAAGCTAAAGACAGCAAAGAAAAATCATTAGAAGATAAAGAGCAACTGCAATCCGACGATTTAGAAAATGTAAAACGTCTCAGAGAAATTTATGCCGGCAATGATTTAAACAGCAAAATATTACATGAAGCCGAAATTTTAGAAGGCTCGGTAAGAAACACCGGTATCCATGCGGCAGGAATCATCATTGCGCCAAGAGATTTAACCGATTTAATTCCGGTAGCCACTTCAAAAGAATCAGAACTTTGGTTAACACAAATTGAAGGCAGTGTAATTGAAGAAGCCGGTGTTATTAAGATGGACTTCTTGGGATTAAAAACACTAAGCATACTTAAAACGGCATTAGGTTTAATTGAACAAAACCATGGGATAAAAATTGCCATTGATGAAATTCCTTTGGATGATGTAGCCACTTATCAATTGTATCAAAAAGGCGATACCAATGCCACGTTTCAATTTGAAAGTGCCGGTATGCAAAAATATTTGCGCGAATTAAAACCTGATAAGTTCGATGATCTTATTGCCATGAATGCATTGTATCGTCCGGGCCCCATTGCCTATATTCCGGAGTTTATTGAACGTAAACATGGAAAGAAAGATGTAGTATACGACTTGGAAGATATGAAAGAATACCTGGAAGAAACTTATGGTATTACCGTGTATCAAGAACAGGTGATGTTGCTTTCTCAAAAACTTGCAGGCTTTAGTAAAGGAGATGCGGATGTATTGAGAAAGGCAATGGGTAAGAAACAGATTGAAGTGCTGAATAAAATGAAAAAACAATTCATTGAAGGCGCTACAACCAAAGGGCATCCGGAAGAAAAATTAAATAAAGTTTGGACCGACTGGGAAGCCTTTGCACAATATGCATTCAATAAATCGCATTCAACCTGTTATGCATTTGTTGCGTATCAAACGGCCTACTTAAAAGCACATTATCCAAGCGAGTATATGGCTGCGGTATTGAATCATGCAGGCAGTATTGATAAAATAACTTTAGTCATGGAAGAATGTAGGCGCATGGGATTAAGAGTTTTGGGACCCGATATCAATGAATCGCATAATGGTTTTGCTGTAAATACAAAAGGTGAAATTAGGTTCGGTTTCAGTGGATTAAAAGGTGTTGGGGAAAGTGCTATCGAACACATCATAGAAGATCGTAAAAAAAATGGACACTTTAAAAACATTTTCGATTTAGTAAAACGTGTAAATCAACGTGCAGTAAATAAACGCTCTTTAGAAAGTTTAATTTATTCCGGTGCATTTGATTGTTTCCCGGAATATACACGTGCACAGTATTTTTATCAAGCACCGGGTGATACACAAAACTTAGAGAAGATTATAAAATTCGGCAGTATTTTTCAATCTCAAAATGCCAGTTCAACCAATACTTTATTTGGCGATTTGCAGATGCCCGAAGTAACTGCACCAAAACTATTGCCTTGCGAACCCTGGGCTTTATCGGTTCAACTCGATTATGAAAAAGAAGTAACGGGCATGTACATGAGTGGGCATCCGCTCGATAATTTCAAGTTCGAATTGGCACATTATAATATTTCTCCATTGGCGCCATTTGTGGAGTTTAAAGCATCGATAGCAGAACAAAAAAATCCGGCCACTTCATTTCGCTTGGCAGGTTTAGTTGTAGATGCACAACACCGCCTCACCAAAGCAGGAAAAAATTTTGGTGTACTTACAATCGAAGATTATTCGGGCAAAACTGAATTCATGCTGTGGAGTGAAGATTATGTGCGCTATAGCAATTATTTAGAGAAAGGATTAATAGTATTAATTGAAGGTGGTTTTAAACCTCGATACAATACCACCAATTATGAATTTAAGATTTCTAAAATGCATTTGTTAGATACCGTGAAACCCACATTAACCAAACAAGTGATATTACAAATGCAACCCGAAGATGTTCAAGTGGCCTTGATAGATTTCATTGATGCTAATATAAAACAGTATCCGGGTTCTACTATTTTAAAAATCAATATTGTAGATCGTTTGAACAATACCAAAATTGGATTGTATACTATGGGTAAAGGTTTTACGATGAATGATGATATGGTAGAATATTTAGATAAAAACAGACATATGGATGTTGCAGTAGTAACCGCATAATTGATTAATGTGACGAACTGACAAGCTAATGCAGTATTTTCTGTCAATTAAAATGTGAATATGTCATAACATCATATTCTAAACTTTGGATGTAAATTTGTTCTCTTCACTGAAATAAAAATAAAACATATGGCACTTGAATTCAACGATGCAAACTTCAAAAAAGAGGTTTTGGAATCAGATAAATTAACAGTAGTAGATTTTTGGGCAGAATGGTGCGGTCCTTGCCGTGCAATTGGTCCGGTTATCGAAGAACTTTCGAAAGAATATGCCGGTACAGTAAATGTAGGCAAAGTAAATGTGGATCATAATCCTGAAATTTCTATGAATTTTGGCATTACCAGCATTCCTGCAATTTTGTTTTTAAAAGGCGGCCAAGTTGTGGATAAATTAGTAGGAGCACAACCCAAAGCTAACTTTGTAAAAAAGATTGAAGCGTTAAAATAATTCACGTAAAGGCACAAAAAAAACCGAAGTTTTATTGCTTCGGTTTTTTTATGCTTAAAATTATTTTATAGATGCTTATGCCATTAATAAACCGGCAATAGTTGCAGAAAGATAAGAGGCTAAAGTACCACATAACAATGCTTTCATTCCTAATTTAGCCAAATCGCCTCTACGTTCAGGAGCCAATGCGCCAATGCCGCCAATTTGCATCCCTACCGAACTGAAATTTGCAAATCCACAAATAGCAAAACTTACAATCAAAAGGGCTTTTTCAGACATTACACTTTGGTAGCCTTTAACTACAGCACCAGCTGCATTGGTTACCGGTGTTTGTGTTAAATCGGAGAAGGCAACAAATTCATTAATGGTAAGTTTTTTTCCCAAGAGTGTTGCAACATGAGCAACATCTTGCGAAGGCACACCCATGGCCCAAGCCATTGGAGAAAATATTTTACCAAAAATCCAATCTAACGATAATACAAAATCAAGATGAAATACACCCCCTACTTTCAACAGTAAATAATTTACTAAGGCAATTAAACCTAAGAAACCAATCAGCATGGCAATTACATTTACAGAAATTTTCATTCCGTCTGATGCACCATGAGAGATGGCATCTATGATATTGGTATAAGGCGTTTTTACATCTAACTTAACACTGCCCATGGTTTCACTTTCTTCAGTTTCGGGCCATACAATTTTTGATATAACCAGTGCAGCCGGTGCAGCCATTAAACTTGCAGCTAATAAATATTCGGCCTTTGCACCAAAGCTTACGTAAACAACCAAAATACCACCGGCAATACAAGCCAAACTTCCGCTCATACTTGCCAACAATTCGCTCATCGTCATCCCTTTTAAATAAGGCCTTATCATTACTTGCGCTTCTACTTGTCCAACAAAAGCACTCGCCACATTACTCAACGCTTCTGCCCCACTTACACGCATTACAAAGTTCATCGCTTTAGCAACGATCGATACAATTTTTTGCATGATGCCCCAATGATAAAATATAGCTACTAAAATGCACACCAAATAATAGTTGCCAATACACTAAAACCAAAAATGAAAACGCCAGGTGTACGATAAGGAACAGCACCCACAGGCGAATCGGCAATCAATCCGCCATAAACAAAGGCAGCACCTTCTTTTGCAAAGGCTTCTATATGTGTAATAATGCTTCCAATCTTTTGAAAAAATGATTTTACAAAAGGAACTTTTAAAATCAATAAAGCAATTACTACTTGTAATAGAATACCACTGATTACTAATCGGTAATTTATCCGCTTTTTATTGTTAGAAAATAACCAAGCAATACCTAAAATAAGTACCACGCCAATAAGTCCTTGAAATCTTTCCATAAACAGTTAATTATATTTCTAAAATTGAAAGATAGAGAATTATTTACAAGCGTACATCGCTCCTAAAAAAATGTATAACAATAACTTACTTCGTCTTTTTAATCCAATACTATTTTATGAAAAGTAAAAAATATAATATCAAGCAAATTCCATAGCAGTAGTTTTAAACAATAAGACTACAAAATGGAAACAATTCACTAAAATGTTTGAAACAACTGAGAATAGGTATTCAAAATTCTCTGAAAAAGATTTATAAGTTTATGGCCTTAGATATATAAAAACTAAATAATTAAACATTTTATTCGAAATTATTCAAAACAAACGCTTATATGAGTGCAATGAATAGCGATAAAATACCTTTCTATTTTAATTTTTTGATTGGATTGTCAAAAGTGCATAAATTTGGAGGCATTTTGAACTATATTTTAGAAACTTAATTCATTAATCTAATGAATGAGATCATTCTTTTATTGATACAAATGCATTGATTTCAATTAACATTGATTCGTTTACGGAACTAACTCAATTCTTCTAGATGGAAGAATACATTCTACTTTTAGATTTGAGTGATGGTGTAAGCGTTTCAGAAAACAATAACATTCATTACTCTAATTACAATTTATGAATTCAGTTTTACATTCTTTTTTAATAACCAAAACTCACACTGCTTTGAAAAAAAATCTATGCAGCATGATTGCAATTACGATTGCAATGCTCTTTACGTTGCAGGGCTTTGCTCAGAAAGCACCTGCCTCAGCTGGTCAGAAGTCCAATGGAATTATCCGTTGCGGAACGATGGAATATTACGACGAATTATTGCGTCAAGATCCTTTATTAGAAGCTAAGGCCCAGGCCATCGCTGCTCAAAAATTAAAAGCTTGGAATAATCGTCCTGCTCAAGGCAATCGCCCTGCAGATGCACAAGCTGTAGTAGTTATTCCTGTAGTATTTCACGTAGTAGGTACGGCTGCAAACCAAGCGTTTGTTTCTGATGCTTCTATTCAACGCCAGGTAGATGTGTTAAATCGCGATTATGCTGGTGCAAATCCAGATAGCGTTAACATTCCTGCAGCATTTAAACCTTTGTTTGGTCATTCAAACATTCGTTTTGCTTTAGCAAAAAGAACTCCAACCAATACAGCAACCAATGGTGTTGAAAGAAGAGTATCTGCTCAAACTTTTACATCTGGTACAGTAAACAACTTGAAACAAACTGCATTAGGTGGTTTGGATCAGTGGAACGGAGATAATTATTTAAATATTTGGGTAGCTAACTTTACCGATGGTTTATTAGGTATAGCTACTTTCCCTAATACAGGTGCAGCAAACCTTCAAGGGGTTGCTATACATTTTGGTTCAATTGATCAACCTTGTGGTAGTCCGTTCGCCGGTTCTTTCGATGGTGGTCGTACTTTAGCGCATGAAGTTGGTCACTACCTTTATTTATTCCATATTTGGGGAGATGATAATGGTGCATGTACAGGTAGCGATTTTAGAACACCTTATGGTGTTTTACCAGCAAGCTGTACTGATGACACACCAAATCAAGCAGGTGCTTCAAGTGGTTGTTTATCTGGTGTACAAACCGACGCTTGTTCAAATACAGCTCCTGGTTTTATGTACCAAAGCTATATGGATTATACTGATGATGCTTGTTATGCAATGTTCTCAAAAGGACAAGCTTGTCGCGCTGAAGCATGTATCGATTTATACAGAGCTAGTTTAAAAACTTCTCCGGCACTTACTCCGGTAACTGCCATCAATAATGATGCAAGGGTTTCTGAAATATTAAACCCAGCTAGTCGTGGTTACGCTTGTGGAACTACTTCAAGTTTCTGCTCTAATACATTTACACCTACAGTATTGGTGGTTAATGATGGCGATGCCCCTTTAACTTCACTTACTTTCCAAATTAGAATTGATGGTGTAAACGTTGCTTCTCAACCATGGACAGGCAGTATTGCTCCAAGTGAATTTGCATACATTCCTTTAAGTGCTGTTACTTCTACTCCTGGATCTCACATTTTAGTTATTAAAACTTTAAATCCAAACGGATCTGCAGATGGTCGTCCTACAACAGATAGTACAATTGCTTCATTTAGCATGCTTCCTGCTGCAGTAACATTACCAACAACTGCTCAAAGCTTTGAAACAACACCATTCCCTCCAGCCGGATGGAGAGTAATCAATCCTGATGGTGGTATTACTTGGGTTCGTTCAACAGCTGCTGCAAATCCTGGTGTGGCTTCTGCTCGCATTAACCTTTATAATTACAATAGTATTGGAGCAGCCGATTATTTAGTTTCTCCAAAATTGTCTACCAATGGAGCAGATACAATTAGTATCCGTTTTAATGTTGCTTATGCTAAATACAGCAATACCCCTGCAGATTGGGATTCATTAGAAGTTGTTTACTCTAAAGACTGTGGTATCACTTGGATTCCAACAGGATATCGTAAAGGCGGTAATGCTTTAGCTACTAACGGTGGCGCTACTGTTACTGGTTCATTTGTACCAACTGCCGCACAATGGAGAACAGAAACTGTTAAATTAGGTGCTTGTGGTTTAGGTGATGAAATTGTTATTGGATTTAAATCTTATAGCAGTTATGGAAACAATATTTATTTGGATAATATTTTATTCGATAAAATTAGTGCTCCAAATCCAAACCTTTCTTTGAACTTAATTCAATCTCCAAAAGGATTGTATTGCGATGGTAATATTACGCCTACTGTTGTTGTTGAAAATAAAGGTAATACTGCGGTAACTTCATTCTCTGTTGTTTACAACATTGATGGTGGTGCAAATACAGTATTCAATTGGACAGGTAACTTAGCAAGATGTTCAGCTCCTATCACCATCAACCTTGCTCCATTTACTGCAGCTTCAGGAGATCACGTGTTTAAAGTGTATACTAGCAATCCAAATGGTACTCCTGATCAATTAACTGCAAATGATACTGCTTCTGCATTGTTCTCTGTAATTTCTACACTTGCCGCTCCGGTTAGTCAAAATTTTGAAGGAGCAACTTTCCCTCCAACTAATTGGACAGTTCAAAACTTTGATAACAGTGTAACCTGGACAAAATCAACTGCTGCTTATGTAAGTACAGGTGCTATGGCGATTAATAACTTCAGCTATCCAACAGCAAACACTGTAGATAGATTTGTTTCTCCAAAAGTTACTACTTTAAATACAGCTGACTCTGCATTTATTAGTTTTGATTATTCTTATTTCCAAGGCAACAACTACCCAGGTAGTACAACTTTACCTTTGGATACCTTAGAAGTTCAAGTAACAACAGATTGTGGTGCAACAACTCAAACCATTTGGAAAAAATGGGGCGAAAATTTACAAACAGTAAAAGATCCAAACTATCAAGCAAATGCGTCATACTCTCCAACATTAAAAGCACAATGGAAAAATGAGCGTATTTATATTACACCACAAATTGCTAATTCTAACGACTTCCAAGTATTCTTTGTTGCAAAAAGCAATAAACAAAACAACTTGTTTGTCGATAACATTAACATCTTCGGTAAAACTTTACCGGCTCGTTTAAAAGCACAAGGTTATTTAATTTATCCTAGTCCTTTCAACAGCAGCTTTGTTATCCATCACGTTATGGCTCCAGTAGATTTACAAGCCGCTCAGGTGTATAATTCAGCCGGACAATTAGTGTGGGACAAGCGTTACAATGGTAATGCAACCACTGAAGTTAATGTTGATTTGAAAAACATGGCTAACGGTGTTTATGTATTAAAAATGATCTACTCTGGTAAAACAGTTGTAGAAAGAATCGTGAAAAATTAATTTTTTCTAGATATTTTAAAAGAGGCTGCCGATTATGGCAGCCTCTTTTGTTTTAGATGGTTAGGTAAAGTAAATTTGCAGAAATATTTGTGTATGAACGGTTCAATAGATACAGTTATCAATAACACTTCCGATTCTGAATTGAAAGCAATTGCCCTTAAAGTGAAAAACAATGAAAGAATATCAGATGCAGCGTGCTTAGTATTGTTTGAAAAAGGATCCCTTCCTTTTGTTGGCGTTTTAGCTAATTATATTCGAGAAAAGCTACATGGCGATACCACCTATTTCAATCGTAATTTTCATATTGAGCCAACTAATGTGTGTGTGTTCAGTTGTAAATTCTGCTCTTATTCTAAATTATATGCCAATCGTGAAGAAGGTTGGGAATTGAGTATTGAACAAATGTTAGATATCGTTAAATCTTACGATAATAAACCCGTTACTGAAGTACATATTGTAGGTGGTGTACATCCTAAGATGGATATGGAATACTTTATTGAATTGATGCAAAAAATAAAAGCCCATCGCCCCGATCTTCATGTAAAAGCATTTACAGCTGTAGAGTTGGATTATATGTTTAGAAAGGCTAAACTTTCTGTTGAAGAAGGGATGAAACGATTGCATGAGGCCGGATTAGACAGCTTACCCGGTGGTGGAGCCGAAATATTTGCCCCT
>JBMOEQ010000084.1:0-12066 GCA_049314655.1 Ferruginibacter sp.
TGTTCAGATTGGCAGTAGGTTTGTTGCAACTCCTGAAGCCTCTGCACATCAATCTTTTAAAGAATTGGTAGTAAAAATTGGCGAAGGAGATACCGAACTTGCTTTAAAACAGCTAACTCCTGTTCGTCTTATTAAAAATGAATTTTATCATCAAGTAAAAACAGCGGAAAATGCCGGCGCATCGCCCGAAAACCTTCAAGCCATTTTGGGCAAAGGAAGGGCAAAAAAAGGCATGTTTGAAGGTAATTTGGAGGAGGGAGAGCTTGAAATAGGACAAGTTTCGGCTTTAATTCATGCAATTCAACCTGCTGCAACTATTGTATCGGAGATTTGGATGGAGTTTCAGGCGGCTTTGCAGCATCCACTGAAATAAATTGTTATATTTGCCGAGTTTCAAATATTTGTAAATCAACCCTTAACTAATGCGAGGTATTTTCAAGTTGTTGCTGAGCAGAAGTGCTGCATTGCTGTTATCTGTATTATTTCTTTCTTTAACTGTTTATTGCCAGCCCCCTGTTACCCAACAAAACATCAATGAGTTATTACCAAATGGGGTAGATCCAACTCAATTATCCAAATCGGGTTTCGATACCTATTTCAAGGATAACAACCAGCGTACTAAACCTGGAGCGGATATCAATAAAGAAAGTCCGGAAATAAAAAGGCGTCTCGAGAATAAACAATTGGATAAAGACAGTACGTTAATAGACGACATTAAACGTAATGCCTACAGTCCAGATCAAACTTTTGGCGCCAATGTGTTTCAAAATTCACCAATGATGGATGTTGGTGAATTATCTACACCTCCACTCGATTATCCTATTGGTGTGGGCGATCATATCGTTGTTTCATTGTGGGGTGGTGGCGAATACCAAGAAGATTATATTGTTGCTCGTGATGGCGCAATTTTTCCAGCTAGTTTAGGTAAAATAACCGTGCAGGGATTAACTTTTGAAGCTGCCAGAGCATTAATTTATGCTCGTTTTAGCAGTAGGGTTCCTGCCGGCACCAATATTCAAGTTACCCTCGGTCAGCCGCGAAGCATTAGTATCAATGTGGTGGGTGAAGTAAGTAATCCTGGCCCTGTTACCGTTTCTGCATTTTCAAATGCTTTTTCAGTAATTGGTAAAGCCGGTGGTGTAAGCAAATATGGTAACCTGCGTGACATTAAAATTAAGCGTGGTGGAAAAATTGTAGAAACAGTAGACGTTTACAATTATCTTACTACAGGGGATATGGGCAAAAAACTCTATTTACAGAATAATGATTTTGTAATTGTAAGTTTTTATGAAAAAAAGGTTTTCGCGAGCGGACAGTTTAAGCGCCCCATGTATTATCAATTGAAGAAGAATGAAGGCATGCGTGCTTTAATTAATTATTCTGGTGGATTTACAGCAGACGCCTTTACCTCTGCAGTAAAAGTAATTCGTACCGAAAATGAAAAGCAAACATTAAAAGATGTAAATGCAACATCTATCATAAAATTAAATGGAATTGATTTTGTGTTGAATGATGGAGATATTATTCGTGCCGATTTAATTAAGCCGGGTATCATCAATAAAGTAGAATTAAGAGGTGCAATTTCTTATCCGGGTAATTATGAATTAAGGCCAAATGATCGTTTGTTTGATGTTATTAACCGAGCTGGAGGCATCACTAAAAATACCTATTTGCCTCGAGCTTATATCTTTAGAGGAGCAGGCGATTCTACTAGCATTAAATCCGATAAGCTAGAAGTGAGTTTAACAGATATCAATGGCGACAATGTTTCCTCAAGCATAAACAATGTTTTATTACAATCGAATGATGTAGTTCAATTGTTCACCAACAGCGAATTTGGTGAGCAACAATTTGTAGAAATTTTTGGTGAAGTACGTAAAGAAGGAAAAGTGCGGAAATATGGTGGAATGACATTACAAGATTTGATTTACTTATCGGGAGGATTAAAGCAATCTGCAGAATATGGTCGATTAGAGATATCTAGTATTGTTGATATTGATTCGGCTCAAAGAGGATTGAAGCCAACTAGAACAATCATTAAATCGTACAGCATTTTAACCAATTTAGAATTGGATTCTTTATCGGCTAAAGTAATGCTGAAGCCTTTTGATCAGGTTTTTGTTCGTAAAAATCCAACTTTCGAATTACAACAAAATGTGTCTTTATTTGGACTTGTGAAGTATCAAGGATTTTATCCGCGTTTAAATAAATATGAAAGATTGTCATCTTATGTAGAACGTGCTGGAGGTATCTTAGATAATGCGAATTTATCCGGAGCAGTACTCTATAGAAGTAAGAATGATTTGTTAAGAGAGAAAATTGTAAACAAACCTAAGTTCGATTCTACCGGTAGAATTATTGAAGATAGTATGATTATGAATTTATCTCAACCTGTAAGTATCGATTTATACAAGGCTTTGAAGTATAAAAATTCTAAGCACGATATTGTACTTCAAGAGAACGATATTATTTTCATTCCCGAAATCAATCCTTTTGTATCTATTCAAGGTAAAGTACAATCGCCTTTGAAAATTACATTTGATAAAGAGCATACCAATTTGGCTTATTATATAGATAAAGCAGGTGGATATGGAATTAGACCATGGCGTAAAAGAATTTTTGTAACCTACGCAAATGGAAGAAGTAGAAGAACTAAGAATTTATTCTTCGCACATTTCTATCCAAAAATTGAAGAGGGTTGTACGATAACAGTACCAGAACGTCCAGAAGGAAAAGAAATTTCTAATGCATTGGTACAATCTATAACAACGGCTATTCCATTAATTGTTACCTATTTAGTTTTAAGAATCAAATAAACTATTTACAGTGAATACTCAAGAATTAATTAGGGCCGTATTTAGTAAAATCGCTCGATATAAAATATTGGTGCTGGTAACAGGATTAGCATTTGCAGTGCTTCTCTATTTTTATTCTAAAACTAAACAGCCTGTTTATACAGCTAAGGCAACGGTATTTCCCTTAACCAATGCATCGGATAATGCATTATCTAATAGTACTTTAAGTGGTATCCTTGGTTTAGGAGATGCTCCAAAAAGTTTTAGTTCAGAAGCAACCATCAACATCATTGAACTTACATTAAGTAGAAATGTTAGAGAAAATGTTGCCATGAGCAGATTACCAAAATTTAACAATAAGCGTATTGTTGAATTATTAGTTGAGGATATCAACGCCCATACTTCCTTCTTATCTTCAAAAATCAATATGCCTTCCGATTCTACACAGATGTCTATTTTAGGAGGTGAAATTTTGAAGCCATTGATTAATGCTAAAATGAGTAAAAATGGTGTGCTTGAACTTTTCTTCAGTAATACCCGTAAAGATTTTGTTACACCTATTTCATATGCTTTTATTGATCAAATTTCTCAATTCTATATCGACCTTAAAATTAAAAAGGCATTGGCCGATTATCAATTTACGCTCAATAAAATTGATTCTTTACAAGATGTAGTTGATGGGGTTGATAGAAGAGCAATTTCTATGCAAAATTCTACACTCTTTACACCTACCAATCGGTTAGAGTATAATTTGCCCAAAGAAAATTTATCTCAAGATAAAATTCGTGTAATTCGCCAACGCGATATTTCCATGAATAACCGTGAAGAAGCCATTTGGCGTTTGCAAAAAGTAACTCCAATTATTTCTGTATTAGATAAGCCTACCGAACCTTTTACGGTTGCTAAACCATCCTCATTACTGTACATCATTACCGGAATGATTGTAGGTTGTATATTGGCCGCAGGATTTCTGGTGTTTGGTTTAATTTATCGTTTTGTAAAAGCAGAAGCTGTAAAAAGTGTTTTTGGCGAAACTGCTTCACCCAACGCATAAGCCAATAAGTGGAATGTTATTTCATCCATTATTTGAAACTATATAGCCAAAAGAAAGCCCTCAAACAAGCAGATTAAACTACTGGTTTGAGGGCTTAAATATTTTTATCAACGTATGTCTTCCCTTTAAAAAAAGAAAGAGAAAAGCTGCAATTAAAACTTAGTTTTTTCTAAATGCCCATTTAAACATTTCTTTCCAAGTTGCTTTTTTACCATACATCAATATTCCGGTGCGATAAATTTTTCCTGCCAACCAAGTGGTAAATAAAAATCCACCAATTAACAATGCCATTGAAATGATAATTTGAAAAGTTGGAACTCCGCTTGGAATGCGCCCCATCATTACTATTGGCGATGTAAATGGAATCATACTTGCCCAAACCATTACGGTACTATCAGGCGTATTTAAGTTGCTCGACATAATGATAAACCCAAAAATAATTGGCATTGTAATCGGTAGCATTAAAGATTGCGCTTCTTGAGGATCTTCATTAATAACGCTGCCAATAGCTGCAAACAAAGAAGCATAAAATAAATAACCTCCTAGGAAATAAAAGATGAAACAACATACCACCAATAACCAATTTACACTGTTGAGCGCATTTTGAAGATCGGCAAATTTATCGTTGTAGTTATTTACATTAGCCATGGTAGATGGAATGCCAGCTTGTACACTTTGCGAATCGTTTAATATGCCCGGTAAAAATGCCGCGGCTGCTGAAGATAAAATTGTAATGAGAATAATCCATAATAACAATTGTGTTAACCCTACTGCAGCAATACCCAATATTTTGCCCATCATCAATTGAAAAGGTTTAACACTGCTTACCATTACTTCGGCAATACGATTGGTTTTTTCTTCCATTACGCCACGCATCACCATTGCGCCAAAAATGAACATGGTGATGTATATTAAAATGCCGCTTCCAAATCCTACACCGTAATTAATGGCTGCATTTACTTGTTCGGATTTGCCTTTTTCGGATGTTACTCTGTTATTGATAGAAAATGCACCCGATGAAGCTTTATTGATACTGTCTAAAATATCTTTACGAATACCATTGATTTGCAATTGGTATTGTTCAAAAGCCCTGTCTAATTGATGTTCTATTTCGCTTTTGGTATCTAAGCTGAGTTGTTTTTTAGAATGGATAACAAAATTTTTGCCTACCGAATCGTTGTTAAGATTGAGCAACGCATCAAATCCTTGCTGGTCAAAATTTAAACTGTCGGTTTTGGTTGTAAATACAAAATTAATTGATGCACTATCGCCTTTTAAGTTTTTATGAAACATACTAGGGGCGTTAACTATTGCAATGCGTTGTTGCTTTTCTTTTGATGAAGCTGCAAAAAAGGCACTTCCAAAAATAAAAAGTAGCATTACAATTGGCAGTAAAAAAGTTGAAAGCAAAAAGGTTTTGTTTTTTACCCTGCTTAAATATTCTCTTTGTATGATGAGTGAAATCTTATTCATAAACGTATTGATATTTCAAAAGGTTGAAATTATTGAATGGCTTCAAATTGTCGGGCTTCGGGTGTTCCTTCCACCAAACGAATAAAAATGTCGTTGAGCGATGGTAGTACTTCATTAAAAGAATGGATGGCCACATCTTGATTTAAGAAAAAACGCAAAACATCGTTCGGTGTTCCATCATGTTGAAGTTTAAGCAACAACTGATCGGGTTGGTGTTTAATAACTTCAAATATGTGCGTCATTAAATGATGTGCATTGGTTGATGCACCTAAGCGATAAATGTTTTCTTTAAAATCTTGCTTTATTCCATTTACGGTGCCATCTAATATTTTCTTTCCTTTATTGACTAATACAATATGGTCGCAAATTTCTTCTACCTGCTCCATACGATGTGTACTGAAAATAATGGTACTGCCTTTTTTTGAAAGATTAAAAATTTCATCTTTAATTAGATTCGCATTTACAGGGTCTAAACCACTGAAAGGTTCATCTAAAATGATCAATTTTGGTTCGTGTAAAACGGTGGTAACAAATTGTAATTTTTGACTCATCCCCTTACTCAGGTCTTCTACTTTTTTATTCCACCAACTTTCCATTTCAAATTTTACAAACCATTCTTTCACTTTTCGTTGGGCATCCGCCTTAGTCATGCCTTTCAATTGAGCTAAATACATGGCTTGTTCGCCTATTTTCATCTTTTTGTAAAGACCTCTTTCTTCGGGCATATATCCAATGCGGCCAACATCGTTTACCGGATCAAACTTGCTTCCATTGAAAAACAAGTTGCCACTATCCGGATAAAAAATACCTGTAATCATACGAAGCAAAGTGGTTTTGCCTGCGCCATTGGGACCAAGTAATCCAAATATGCTGCCTTGTTCAATTGAAAAGCTAATGTCGTCTACCGCTTTTTGCGTAGCGAAATACTTTTTGAGGTTTTGTAGTTCGAGTATTTTCATTGCAGAAAGAATGATTTAGAGCATAAAAGTAGGTATAGAAAATGCAATTTAAACAAGCTTAGTTTGAACGGTTAAGATTGCAGATGAAATTCAAAAAAAAGTGTTGTATGGAATGGGGTTCTATTTTTTTAGCTCTTGCGCTATTCTTGCCGCTACTTTTTCTCCATCCATTGCAGCACTAACAATGCCTCCTGCATAACCCGCTCCTTCGCCGCAAGGGTATAAATTATTGATTTGTGGATGTGCTAAAGTTTCTGCATTTCGCGGAATTCTTACCGGCGATGAGGTTCTGCTTTCTGTGGCAACAACAACGGCCTCTTCTGTAAAATAGCCTTTCATTTTCTTGCCAAATGCAATAAATCCTTTTGCTAATGCATCGTAAATAAAGGATGGTAAAACTTCATTTAATGCAAATGGCGTTAAGCCGGGTTGATAGGAAGACCTGAGTGGCGTTGATGAAAATTTCTTTGCCGAAAAATCAGTCATGCGTTGTGCCGGTGCTTGTAAATTACTACCTCCGGCTACAAAACATTGTTGTTCAACTAGCTGTTGAAAACGCATCATCAATAAAGGGTCGTTGATTTGATGTTGTTGTTGCGGAAACTGTTTATTCAATGTTTTGAATGCATCGGCTTGTTCAACGGCTACTACCATGCCACTATTGGCAAAAGGGTTATTGCGTTTAGAAGGGCTCCATCCATTAACTACAATTTCGCCGGGTGCAGTGGCTGCTGCTGCAATAATGCCACCGGGACACATACAAAAAGAAAACACACCTCTTTGATTTACTTGTTGCACTAAACTGTATGCTGCAGGTGGTAAGTGTTCGCTGCGTGTGGTACAATGGTATTGAATTTGATCTATCAATAGTTGCGGATGTTCTACCCTTACACCCAATGCAAAAGGTTTCGATTCTATGAAAATATTTTGATGGTGCAGCATTTCAAAGATATCTCTTGCCGAATGGCCTGTTGCTAAAATCACTGCGTCGGCATCAAATGTAATTCCGTCTTGCGTTTTTACGGCTTTAAGTTGTTGATCTTGTACAATTAATTCGGTTACTTTTTTTTCGAACCAAACTTCTCCTCCGGCATCCACAATTTGTTGTCGCATAGCACTAATGATGTGCGGAAGTTTATTAGTGCCAATATGTGGGTGCGATTCGTAAATGATTTTTTCATCGGCACCAAATTGTACAAATAAATTTAAGATGCGGTCTATATCACCGCGTTTATTACTGCGGGTGTATAATTTACCATCGCTATAAGTGCCAGCGCCTCCTTCTCCAAAGCAATAGTTACTTTCAGGATTTACTATGCCGTTTTTGTTGAGTATAGCCAAATCTCTTCTGCGGCTTCTAACATCTTTGCCTCTTTCTAAAACAATGGGTAAAATACCTAATTCAATAAGCTTTAGTGCAGCAAATAAACCTGCAGGACCGGCACCGATAATTACCACCCGAGGGGCAGTTGGTTGAAGCTTGTTGTAGTGAATACAATCGGGCGTACGTTGAATAAAAGGCTCTTCTATAAATGCATTTAAAGTAAGGTTGATGTAAATGTTTTTACCTCTGGCATCAATAGATTTTTTAAGTACTTGATAACCGGTTACTGCAGTATTCGATTTACCTACATGTTGGGCAATAGTTCGTTTTACAACGGCATCATCCGTTGATTCGGCAGGTAATAATCGAATAGAGATTTTTGTTTGCATGCACCTGCTTATCTAACTAAAAAAGTTTAATGAATACTGTAATGATTGCCCTACAAATTGATGGCTTTAAAAAGGTAAATCATCAATGGCGTCTGGCGAAGATGAAGAAAAAGTATCTAGAGGCTCTATGTATTCATTATCGGTAGTACTATGATCTATAGTTGTGCCGGTTTTTAAAACTTGCTCAATTCTCCAAGCATCTAAATTGGTGATATAATTAACACGGCCTTCTTTTTCCCAACGGCTGCCTTTGATATTGAAGTAAACTTTAATGGTTTCGCCTTCATTCATACGGTCTAATAGTGCCGTTTTATCTTGTACGCACTGAAATTTAACAAAGTTGCTGATTGTTCTTCCGCCAACTTCATCCGTTTTTTCCACTACAAATTCTCTTGTTTTAAACGTTCCTGATCTTTGAACGGTATCATATTTTGCAATCAATTTGCCGGTTAAATCGTAACTCATACTACTGTTTTAGCCGGTAAAAGTAAACTTATTTCATGAAAAAAAAGTTGGCAGAAAGGGCTAGTTTTAATCATCCGGAAAATACCTACCTTTCTATCTTGAATCAACAATATATGTGGAGTAAAAAACAATTATTTGCGGTTGTATGCACCCTTTCGATATTGGGTTTTTCTTGCAGTACGTCGTATAGAGCAAACAAATTAGCGTTCAACGATTATCGAATAACCAATCAGCGGCCGCAAGATTCGGCCATGAAAAGTTTCTTAAAACCGTATGGCGATAGTGTAAATAAAAGCATGAATGATGTGTTGGCCATAACTACCGTTGTTTTAGAGAAGAAACAACCGGAAGGTGGATTGGGTAATTTATTAGCAGATGCAATGCGATCAATGGCTGCGGAAAAATTTGGGATGCAAGTAGATGCAGCTTTTATAAACAATGGAGGCGTTCGATTACCTGCATTGGCGGTTGGCAATATTACCCGGGGAAAAGTGTTTGAAGTAGCACCTTTTGATAACTTAATCATTCTTCAAAAACTTACCGGTGTGCAAGTACAAGCATTTTTAGATTATGTTGCCGGTAGGGGTGGGTGGCCATCATCGGGTTTACGTTTTCAAATAAAAGAAAAGAAAGCCATCAATATTGAAATTGGTGGAAAACCTTTAGATCTTTCAGCCGAATATACCATTGCCAATAATGATTATGTAATTAATGGGGGCGATGATTGTGTGGTATTGAAAGCAATTCCGCAAATCAATAAGGGATATGTTTTTAGAGATGCTGTTATTGATTATTTACAACAATTAACCCTTTCAGGTAAAAAGATTTCCAACACCATAGAAAATAGAACCAGTTATGCACAGTAGAAGAAAATTTTTATCTCAATCTTTTTTGGCTGCCGGCGCATTGATGACGCCATCTGCATTGTGGGCTTTAGATAACGAAGCGGCAGACGTTAAAAAAATAACCATATTACACACCAATGATGTGCATAGCAGGCTAGAGCCATTTCCGATGGATGGTGGAAGAAATCAAGGATTAGGCGGTGTTGCAGCAAGGGCAGCTTTAATACAAAGTATTAGGGAAGAGGAAGAACAGGTTTTGTTATTAGATGCAGGAGACATTTTTCAAGGAACGCCTTATTTTAATATGTATAAAGGCGAACCCGAAATAAAAGCCATGCAAGCAATGGGTTATGATGCAGTAACTATGGGGAACCATGATTTTGATGCCGGTTTAGAAAACTTTGCAACACAGTTGAAGCATGCTGCATTTCCGGTGTTGATGTGCAATTACGATTTTACAGCAACTGCAATGGAGAATAAGTATCTACCGTATAAAATTTTCAAAAAGGGCAAGTTAAAGATTGGGATAACTGGTGTAGGCATTGAAATGAAGGGATTGGTACCGGAGGCTTTATATGGAAATACTAAATATTTAGATCCCATTCAACAAGCATCAACTGTTGCGGAAAAACTTAAAAAAGAGCTCGATTGTGATATGGTAATTTGTTTAAGCCATTTGGGGTATTCTTACACAGATCGTCCTGAAAAAATTAGTGATCGAATTTTAGCAAAAGAATCGGAGCATATCGACCTTATAATTGGCGGCCATACCCATACTTTTTTGGATGAACCGGTGTTGATAAAAAATAAATCGGGAAATGATGTAATTGTGAATCAAGTAGGCTGGGCGGGCATTATGCTAGGTAGATTGGATTTTGAATTTTCCAAACAGAAAAAGAAAAATCTCGCAAAATCCAATACTGTCGTTGTAGGTAAAAAAACAAGGGAATAAAAAAATTTTTTTTTCAACATTTTCTTGTGATATTCGCTGTCCCGCTAAACTTTTTTTTCTCCATCTGAAAATAATAAGCTATGTGGCCAAACAAAAAATTACTATAAAGGATAAACTGCTTAAGGAATAATGGATAAAGTTTTTGATAAAGTGTGGGCTAATTGTTTAGAGATCATCAAAGACATTGTTGAGTGGCAGCATTTCAAAACATGGTTTGAGCCTATTAAGCCGGTTGCTTTGAAAGAAAATGTTTTAACCATTCAGGTGCCGAGTCAGTTCTTTTTTGAGTATCTTGAAGAACACTATATAAGTTTACTTGCCAAAACCCTTAAAAGAGAGTTAGGCAAAGATGCCCGATTAGAATACAGAATTATGGTGGATAGTGGCAATAGTAAGAACAAGCCATTAACAATGGATGTTCCTGCCACCGGTTACAAATCATATTCAAACAATGAAATGGATTTTCCCCTTGTTATAAATAACCCAGTTAAAAACCCCTTCGTAATACCGGGGCTTAAAAAGATGCAGATCGATCCGCAGCTTAACCAAGCCTATACGTTCGATAGTTTCATTGAAGGGGATTGTAATAGGGTTGCACGTAGGGCAGGTAAAACTGTTGCAGAAAAACCAGGCACTACTTCTTTTAATCCATTGGTTATTTATGGTGGAGTGGGATTGGGTAAAACACATTTGGCACAAGCCATAGGCAATGAGGTAAAAAGATTGCATAGCAATAAAGTGGTGTTGTATGTGAGCTCCGAAAAATTCATCAACCAGTTTATAGATCATGGTCGTAATGGCGCCATTAATGATTTCATACATTTTTATCAATTGATTGATGTGTTGATTATTGATGATGTTCAATTTTTTATTCGTGCCGAAAAATCTCAAGATGCTTTCTTCTCTATTTTTAATCATTTACACCAAAGTGGAAAGCAATTGATTTTAACGAGTGATAAACCACCTAAAGATTTGGAAGGTGTTCAAGAGCGTTTGTTGAGTCGCTTCAGATGGGGCTTAAGTGCCGATTTGCAAGTACCCGATTATGAAACGAAGATTGAGATCTTAGAAAAGAAAATGAAGAACGATGGCCTTGAAATGCCTCGTGAAGTGGTTAAATACATTGCTTACAATATCAACAGCAATGTTCGTGAGTTAGAAGGGGCTTTGATTTCATTATTGGCACAATCTTCTTTGAATAAAAGAGAAATTGACTTGGAATTGTCGAAGAAGGTATTGCGCAATTTTGTAAAATCATCTAGTAAAGAAATCACCATTGATGCCATTCAAAAAATGGTTTGTGAATATTTTGATGTGCCATACGATAAATTGCTTCAAAAAACGCGTAAGCGTGAAATTGTACAGGCAAGACAGATTACTATGTTCTTGGCTAAAGCTTTTACAAAGAACTCTTTAAAAACAATTGGAGAGCATTTTGGGGGCAGAGATCATACTACAGTAATTCATAGTTGTCAAACAGTAAAGGATTTAATGGATACCGATTCTTTATTTAAAGAAAGCGTTATGGAATTGCAGCAAAAAGTACAGTTGGCAGCAATGTAATAACAATAAAAATAGTTTATAGAAAGGGATGCATTGCATTCCTTTTTGTTTTTTGAGAGGGATTTGGACTAGTTGAAAAAATATTTTCTATTATTTTCCATTTTTTCCTTTTTAGTTTTGGGGATTACGATGTTGAATTGTATTTTTGCAACCCCTTATAAAAGATAAGGCAGGTAGGAGAGGTGCCTGAGTGGCCGAAAGGAACGGTTTGCTAAATCGTCGTACGGGTAACACTGTACCGTGGGTT
>JBMOEQ010000085.1:0-12050 GCA_049314655.1 Ferruginibacter sp.
TATTGCATTACAAGAATAAGTTCTATTTAAACATTTTTATGTCATTTCGTTTTTACATTATGGGCATTATGCGGTTGATATTGATTTCAATAGATGTTGTATAATTTGCAATCTTACGGGATATTATTGCATTACAAGAATAAGTTCTATTTAAACATTTTTATGTCATTTCGTTTTTAAAATATGGGCATTATGCAGTTGATATTGATTTCAATAGATGTTGTATAATTTGCAATCTTGCGGGATATTTTTTCATGACTTGATGATGTTTTTTGTCAATATTATGTATGTATTTGTTTGGAAGATTTTATTTTAAAGACAATACATTTCAAATAGATAACAATTTATAACAGCTGTAGATAAACAAAAACGAATTCAATACCTCGTAGAGGTAACCTATTTATAGAAAATGGATTTTAACGTAACGAACGACCCCGTAGGGGTCGCATATTTATTTAGGCCGAAATTTTCAATTTAAAACACAAAGCCATTCGGTAATGTAAACAACGTATAAAGGCATATTAAAAACATTATGCTCAATTGTCAATGCTCAAACACCGCTGATATCGGTAGGTGATTTTTCAATGCTCCTTTATATTCAATCGCTCAATTGCTACGCCTGATTGCAGCGACACCCCGGTGAAGCTTGTGCGTGGGATTGTGCCGGAGTAAAGCAAAAAGCAGGACCAATGCCGATGCTTGCAGAAATGCCGGCGTTCCCTTCCTATTGCCCTTTATTTTTCCTATTTTTCAATTTCAACCCTTACCAAGTTTTATTTTATGCAAATTGAACATCCAATACATACACGAACGCCATTGAAAGATGTAGGATTTACTTTTTTATTTTGGCTCATTTTTATTGTTGTGCTTTTTATTGGTGGCGTTTTGATTCGTGCGCAGGTAGGCCCTGAAATTCAGGATCTGGTGTATGGAGGAATTGGGATGGTTGCATCCATACTGGCAACTTTAATAGTATTGCGAATAGATCGTCAATCCTTTGCTTCTTTGGGTTTGCAATGGCAACAAGGTACAATAGTAAGATTTATAAAGGGCTTACTTATTGGTGCGTTGTTATTTGGTGGCATTGTATTCCTTTTACTGCTTTTTACACATTTGCGCATTAAGCCAAATTCTTTTTCATTGCAACAATTTCCTTGGTTGTTGTACCTAGCTATTATTCCATTGGCATTAATGGAAGAGGTTGCTTTTAGGGGCTATCCTTTAATAAAATTGAATAGAACCTGTGGCATTTATTGTGCACAAATAATTATTGCGTTAGTATTTGCTTTATATCATATTGTTCAGGGGTGGGATGTAACTGTTGCGTTTTTGGGACCTGGCATTTGGGCCATTATTTTTGGATGGGCAGCACTTTATAGTAAAGGTATTGCTATGCCAACCGGTATACATGTGGCCCTTAACGCAGGACAAAATTTGGTGGGTATGAAAGGCGCTTCGGCCGCTGCATTTTGGCTGATTGAGCAACCTGTAGGGGCTACAGAATCATCTATAACTCGGGCTAATACAATTGGGCTACTTACCCAAGTTTTAATGCTGTTGATAGGTATTGTGTTAACTGTACTGTTTGTAAACAAAATTAAGAAGCGTTAACCTGCTTGAGCATTGGCATAAAAAATCCCGATAGTTGAACACTATCGGGATTGTAATTAAGGTAAAATTTTATTAAGCAACAGCTTTGTTTACTAAAGCTGCGGCTTCACTTAATAAGATGGCGCTTTGAACTTTTAGTCCACTTTCATCTATCAATTGTTTTGCAACATCGGCATTGGTGCCTTGCAAACGAACAATGATGGGAATTTCGATATTGCCAATAGATTTATAAGCATCAATAACCCCTTGCGCAACACGGTCGCAACGTACAATTCCACCAAAGATATTGATGAGGATTGCTTTTACTTTAGGATCTTTTAAAATAATACGGAAACCAGCTTCTACCGTTTGTGCATTAGCAGTACCACCTACATCTAAAAAGTTGGCAGGTTCGCCACCGCTTAGTTTAATCATATCCATGGTAGCCATTGCTAAACCAGCACCATTGACCATACAACCAACATTGCCATCTAATTTAACAAAGTTGAGGTTGAATTTTCCGGCTTCAACTTCGGTAGGATCTTCTTCACTTAAATCGCGTAAACCGGCAATATCTGCATGACGCATGATGGCATTATCATCAACATTCATTTTACAATCTACCGCAATGATTTTATCGTCGCTGGTTTTGAAAAGCGGATTGATTTCAAGCATGCCACAATCTAACCCTACATAAGCTTGATATAAATTGGTAACAAATTTCACGCAGTTTTTAAAAGCTTCGCCCGATAAGCCAAGATTGAAAGCAATTTTACGCGCTTGAAAACCTTGTAATAAACCACCTGGATGCACCCATTCTTTAAATATTTTTTCGGGTGTATCGTGTGCAACATCTTCAATATTCATTCCGCCTTCGGTGCTGTACATTACTACATTTTGACCTTTCGTACGATCTAATAAAATAGACAGATAAAATTCTTTAATCGGGTTTGGTCCATCATAATATACATCTTGTGCAACGAGTACTTTGTTCACCAATTTACCTGCCGGTCCGGTTTGAATGGTAACTAATGTACCTCCAATAATATTTTGTGCAATTTGTTTAACCGCTTCGGCATTTTTACCTACAGCAACACCGCGTTGATCGGTTCCAACAATGGAGCCTTTTCCGCGTCCACCTGCATGAATTTGTGCTTTTACTACAGCAAATTGACTGCCATATTGAGTGTGAATGAGTTTGTAAGCATCTTCGGCTTCGGTTGCGGTAGAACAGGCAATACCTTCCTGAACGGGAACTTGGTATCTTTTGAGTAATTCTTTAGCCTGGTATTCATGTAGGTTCATAGCTTAAAAATTTTGGCGAAGATAATGCAAATGCGCTATAATAATAGCAATGGTTTTAGTAGAATTGAACCGTTGATATGGTAGGTTTGCCCTAATTGACTAAACTGGTTTATAGGGATTGTAAGGTTTATAAAGCGGTACCTCTAAATGCCTAAACTAGTTTATAGGGATTGTAAAGTTTATATAGTTGCACGCCTAAACTCTAAGCTTCTAAACCAATAAACCTTCGTTTAATATTGATCAATCGATATTCAACCCCGCTGGGGTTGGTTAAAAACACATTCGTGTTTTTCTATAAATATTTAATCCCGATGGGATTAAGAACAAACGCATTGATAAAAACAGATAAAGGCTCTAAACTAAACTAAACCCTAAACTTCTAAACTCCTAAACATCTAAACATCTAAACCTTTGTTCCTCCACAGTTCAACTAATCTTATCGGGTCTATCCCACAAAACCCAATCTTACCTTACCTTTGCACCTCTTAATAACATATAATAGCACACATGATTAGTAAAATCAACGAAGCAGTAGCTTATATTCAAAGTAAATATGCAATTCAGCCAGTAGCAGGAATAGTTTTGGGAAGCGGATTAGGAAGCTTTACCAACGAGATTAAAATAGAAGTATCTATCCCTTATAGCGATATTCCGCATTTTCCGGTTAGTACAGTAGAAGGACATAGTGGCAAATTGATTTTTGGCGAATTGGGTGGCAAAAAAGTAGTAGCCATGGCAGGCCGTTTTCATTATTATGAAGGTTACTCAACAGAATCTGTAGTTTTCCCTATTCGAGTAATGAAATTTTTAGGTGTACAAACGGTACTCATCAGTAATGCTGCAGGTGGAGTTAATGTAGATTATAATGTTGGCGATTTAATGATCATTAAAGATCATGTGAGTTTATTTGCGGTTAATCCTTTGATTGGGAAAAACTATCCAGAATTTGGTCCACGTTTTCCGGATATGAGCGAACCCTATAAAAAATCGTTAATTGCTACCGCACAAACTTATGCAGCAAAAGAAGGTATTAAATTGCATGAAGGCGTTTATATTGGTGTAACCGGACCTACTTTTGAAACACGTGCCGAATATCAATTGATACATACATTGGGAGGAGATGCAGTTGGGATGAGTACTGTTCAAGAAGTAATCGTTGCAGTTCATATGGGTTTATCTGTTTTTGCAATGAGTGTAATTACAGATATTGGCATAAGGGAAGATGATAATAAAATTACGCATGAAGAAGTATTAGAAGCGGCAAAAGCAGCTGAACCTAAACTGACCTATATCTTTAAATCTATAGTAGAGAGTTTGTAATATTTAACGCTCACCAACTACGGTAAACAGTTTGAATGAAATATTTTTTCCTTTTTCTATTAGGATCCATGTTGATGCTGGGCAATTGTTTTGCTCAAGAAGAAGGTGGTATTAATCGTATTCCAACTACCGGCAGACCCGTTAGTGGCAATAACGGAATGAATAGTACCAGTAGGCCCGATTTAAAACAAGGCGGTGGTGCCCGAAAAGACAGTTTAGGTTTTGAACATCGCGATGATGCCAAAGATTCCATCACAGTAAGTTATCGTTTCTTCGATTCTATTAGAAATATCCGAATCGATTCTTCCATCAATGATTTCTATACTTATTTTCCTATTCCTGCTTCTTATCAATACATGGGTAATAATGGAAATGCTGCGTATGACATCATTCATAAGCCTTTTTTAAAACCCGGTTGGGATGCAGGTTTTCATGCATTTGATGTATATAAATACACATTAGAAAATACCCGTTTTTTTAAAACAACTAAACCTTTTACACAATTGGGCTATCAATTAGGCTCAGGTAAAGAACAAATGATTGGTATTCTTCATACCCAAAATCCTCGTCCTAATTTAAATTTTGGATTCGAATACCACTTGATTAGTGCCCCTGGTTTTTTTGTTACGCAAAATACCAATCACAACAACTACCGTTTATTTAGCAATTATCAAGGTAAACGCAAACGCTATGCTGCATATATTGTCTTTTTAGGCAATGCATTAAAGAGTGCCGAAAATGGCGGAATGGAACAAGATAGTTTATTGTACGAATCGAATTTTAAAAAGCGATTTACCATTCCCGTTAATTTGGGAGGAGCTGCTGCATTTCAACCCAATCCATTCAATGCCAATATTGCTACCGGAAACGTGTATCGCGACTTTACAGTGATGTTGCGACAGCAATATGATATTGGCAAAAAGGATTCTATCATTATCAATGATTCAACTACAGAGTATTTGTTTTTTCCGAAGTTGAGGTTTCAACATACGCTTACATATTCCTCTTCTTCTTATACTTTCAAAGACAATGCAGCCGATTCTGTTCTATATAAGAATTGGTACGATACTACATTGGTTGCTGCAAACTCCACTTTTTATGTATCGGATCAATGGAAGCAATTGGTGAATGATTTTTCTTTAATTCAATTTCCCGATACTAAAAATATGGCCCAGTATTTATTGGCGGGCATTAAACTTGAAAATATCTCCGGTACATTTGGCGCAACCTCTACCCGCTTTTATAATTTAATTGTGCATGGCGAATACAAGAATAAAACCCGAAACAAAAAATGGGATATTTTAGCCAATGGCGAATTTTATCTTAATGGGAATAATAGTGGCGATTATGCTGCCCATGCTGTTTTAACGCGTTTCTTAAACAAACGTTGGGGTAATATCAGGCTCAGTGCAGATAATGTAAACCGAACACCTTCTTTTATTTACAATAGTGCTTCTTCTTTTAATTGGTTAAATAATACCGGCTTCAATAAAGAAAATATTACAGTGATTAGTGCCACTGCCGAAAACCCATTCATTAAACTTTCGGTTACCAATACTTTGTTAACGAACTATGTTTATTTTAATGATTATGGTAAGGCCAATCAATACTCCAAAGTAATTAATTTGCTGCAATTGGCTGCTTCCAAAAAGTTTAGATTGAGTAAAAAATGGAATTGGTATACTGAGGTTACCATCCAACAAACCGATGCTGCTGCGCCCATCAATGTGCCTTTAGTTTACACTCGAAATAGAATTGCATTTGAAGGCTTATATTATAAGAACCTAAATTTAAGTACAGGAATTGAGTTTAGATATTGTACACCATTTAAAGCGTATAATTATTCGCCGGTGGTAGGAAAGTTTATGCCACAAGATTCTGTTACAATAAGAAATTTGCCCGACATCAATTTGTTCTTGCATTTTAGAATCAAATCATTCACCGCTTATATTAGAACCGAAAACTTAAATGCCATCAGTTTTAAAAATGGCTTTGGTTTTACGAATAATAATTTTGCTGCACCACATTATGTTTATCCGGGCTTTATGTTTAGGATTGGAATACGTTGGTGGTTTGTAAACTAATTTCAAATTGGCATAATTATCGTTGGCGATACAAACTATTCATGATGTTTAAATTTTTGCACCAAATATGGAATCTGTTTTTTCAAAAAAGTTGCTGCAAGTAAAGCTTGTTATACTAGTTACATTTTTACTATTTACTGTAAGCAATAGCAGTAATGCTCAAGTTAAGGTAAATGAAATGGCACCTGAAGTTGCGTTGTTAAATGTACAGGATAGCACTGTTCGCTTGTCTTCTTTTTTGGGCAAAGTGGTATTGGTAGATTTTTGGGCGAGTTGGTGTGGCCCTTGCAGGGAATCTATACCCGGTGTTTTAAAATTGTATAAAAAATATCAATCTCAAGGATTTGAAGTTTTTGGCATATCAATCGACAGTAAAAAAACTGCTTGGATAAAGGCCATTCAAAAGGATAAAATAACCTATCCTCAAGTTAATGATCCTTTAGGTTGGCGATCAATGGTAGCATCGGAATGGGGTGTAGAAGCAATTCCTACTACTTTTTTAATAGATAAAAAAGGCCATATTCGTGCAATAGATGCCGAAGGAAATAAACTAGAAAAAATGATTCAACAATTGCTGCTAGAAAAATAATTTATCAATTATTCTGTAGTAGAACTTGTTTCCAATTCTTCCGCTTCTTCTTCTTCAATTTCTTTAAAATAATAAGCGAGCGACAATGTTCCACTTCCTTCAATTACAAATACAATTAAAAGTATGAGGATGATGATGGCATAACCTAAATCTTTGTTTACCGAAAAGCCATTTAGATTAATAAAGAAAATAGCGCCTAATAATATTGGGATTTGGAGGAGCGCAGCAAATCGAGTAAAAATACCGGTGATGATTAAAAAACCTCCCACTACATGTATCCAAGGTATTGCGGTGGTTAATATATCGGATGCAGATGCAAGTTTGCTACTTCCTACAAGTCGTTCAAATTCCATATGATTATTCATGAAATTTACACCTCGTAATAAAAGGGCTACTCCTAAGCCAACCCTTACTAAGGCTAACCATTTAGGGTTATGTGCTGATGTCCAACTTTGAATTTTTTGAAGTAATCCCATAGAAGTAGTTTTAAGAATCGTTAATATACAGTTAAAATACAAAAATTCTGCCACATGCACTTAAAACTTATACATTTTTTTTTAAAAGTATAAAGTGCACTATTCTTCTACTTCCGCAAAGTAAACCAATACGGGTTTATTGTTAATTAATAGAACAGCAGGGTAGCTGTCTTCCGTATCAAATTCGAAGTTGAAATTGATACTTCCATCGGCAATGGTGTGATTAACCGTTTTGGTTCTAAACTTTTTTTCGGTTCCTGTTTTAATGGCTACAATTTGAATGGGTTCTTGCACAGCCGTGGTTTTAATGGAGAATTTTACCGGTTTGTTCAATTTTGCTTTAATATAACCACCCAGTGGCAAAAATTGTGTTATGCCAAATGTATAAGCATCATTTTTTAATAATGGGTAAGATAAAAATTCTTTTAGTGTTTTTGGTCCGGCACCTAATTGCCAAGCCATATTATCCGGAAAATGTTGAAGATTGAAGATGACTTTGTTCGCAAAAAAGTACTGTTCATTATAGGCCGGGGTATACTTAGATAATTTATCATCAGTGAATCCACTGCCAAGTGTTGGATCTACGTAATGCCAAGTATCCGGACTTTGTCCTAATTGCACTACAGCCCATGTATGATTTTTTTCATCGGGTTTTTCGTTGATATCTTCTACAGTTCTTTTAATATAGCCGTCTACTGTTAAGCACCTAATTTTAACAACACTGCACATATCTTGAAAAAGCGCTGCATAACCCGCTGCTGTTGCTTTTCTGGTTTTTAAAATATCTTCTGTATTGGTTTTTTCATTTCCACTAGTTTTGCCGGCTTTTAAATCGAAACTGATGTTCAGGGTTATCCAATCAAAGATGGCTCTTACCTTATCTCTATTATCGGGATATTTTTTGGTGATGGTATAACTGATAGAGCCCATATTAAGGGAATCTAATTTGCCTAATGCTTTTACATATTCATATATGGCTTTATCGGCAGGTGCGGATGGTTGAGCAAATGCAATATTGAATAATAACAACATTGCCATGAGTAGTCCGAAAGAGAGTTTTTTTCGCATCTTTAAAAATAAAGATTCTTTCGTTAAACTTATTTTAAACTAGGTTATATAGTTTATTGGGTTTATAGAGTTGTGTGCCCTAAACTCTAAACCACTAAACTTCTAAACTAAGTATATAAAGATTATAAAGTTTATAATGTATTTGCACTAAACCCCTAAACTTCTCAACCAATCGTCTGCCATTAAACCATCGTAAAACAACAGCTCAACAATTGCTCAACGGTACTTATAATGCTGGTAAGTTTATGACCGCTCCAAACTAAACCCTAAACCCCTAAACTTCTCAACCAACCTTACAATATTACTCTCAGCAACAATGCAAATCCATCATCTTTTTTGGGATTGTCTTTGATGGTTACTACATGTAATCCGGCTGCTGTCCATACTTGAAAATAATCGCCTTTCTTATGCTTTGCAATGGCGTCGTCTAATTGTGGCAACATGGCTCCACGAATAAACCATCCTAAATTTCCACCTTCGGGAGCCGATATATGATCGGTGCTATAAGTTTTGGCCATATTTTCGAAAGTAGCACCGCCTTTAATTTGTTGAATAATATCGGCTGCTAATGTTTCAGCAAATTTGGGAGAGAAGGTTGGCGTATCTAACAGAATATGACTTACATGATAAAAGGTGTTGGGTACTTTTCCAATTACTTTGATTAAAATTTTTTGTCCTTTGAAAGGGCCGTATACTTTTCCAACTTTGCCTTTATATGCTATGCTATCGGCCAATCCTAAAAATGAAGTCGTACTTACTATAGTTACAGTATCGATGAAGTATTTCTTCTTCAATTTAAATTTCACATAACCAATGGGGTCGGGGGTGGTTTCTAATTCTTTTTTTATTTGTGCAATGGGTTGCGCCATTACATTCATACTAAACAGGAACAGCACAATAGCCAACAATACTTTCATGGTTTCTTTTTTGCAAATATAGTAAAGGGCGCTTGGCTTCAACGATTCATTTTTTACGTTTGCCCAATGCTATTGTTTGTTGATGAATGGCAGCTGTACTAACCATTGCTGCAATATTTAATTGTTGTACATCTTTTGTAGATCTGATGGTTACAGTAGCTACAATTTTTCTGTTTTTAGATTCTAATTCTGGGAAAGCCTCTAACAAATCTTGTCCTCTGCAAAAACCTAAATCAATAGATGATTTTTTAGGGTTTATATAACAAAACATGCCATAATAATGGTAGAAAGGAATTTTATAGCTGAAGCGTTCTTCAATTTCGGGAACCGTTTTAAGAATACATTTGCGTACGGCAATTACAATAGATTGTAGATTTTCATCGAGTTCATCGATATACAAATCAACCGCATTGTTCATCATACATTATTTTAATTTCTTCACTAATGAACGCACCGATTTTTTGAGTAAATCAAGCTGTTGTGCTTGTTGTTGAATGAAGGTATTGTCTTCAAATTTCCCTACTACTTGATCTAATTCTGCACTAGATTCGTACACCATTTTGCGGAAAGGACTGGTATAATCTTTTAACCTCGAATCGTAAATGCATTGATACATCCAACTTTTGGTAACAACTGCTTGTTGCAATAATTGACTGAATAAGGATGCGGTAAACTGTCGAGATGTAATATTTAATATTTCAAGTAAAGCGGTATAGGCATGCTGCAACTTATCCTTATCGTAGGCAGCACCTTGGGTAGTATAAAACTGGTGCACTTCATTCCAATTGTGCACTTTTCGATTGATGATATTCAATTTCAGTTTTTCAACTTCTTCTTTACGAATTAATTGTCCGCCTACATTTACCCATTCGCTACGCATTAATTTTGCCGATAAAGATTTTTTAAATGTATCAAAGTCTTTAAACTTTTCTTTATTGAAATATTTCATCAATTCCATGGTAGCATAAAATTGAATCAACTCTTTAAAAAGGGCGATGCTTTTATTAACTTTTAAAACGGTTGTTTTTCTAGGTGCATTTTCCCAACCTTCAACTGTTGCAGTATCTTTTTCATCGGGCTGAAGTTTAGTTAATATTGATAAGCTACTGAATAATTCGTTAATAGTATCGGGGGCTAAATAATCAAATTCAATGCGCTGGATTTTAGTAGTACGTTTATCCCTATCTACATATTTGCTGGCATTTCTTTCTAATGCATACATGTTGTACATGAACCAATAGCCGGGCATTACAATTAACCGATCATGACTAACATCATTGCTGATTAAACTGAATGGAATAGGTATATTAAGTTCGGCAGGAAAGTCGCCTTTTGCAATAATAGTAAATGAAGCAAATTTTGAATTGTGTTTTAAACTAACACATAACCCAGGCCAAAATCCTCTGCCTGCAATGATTTCGCCATCAGCACTTCTACTATTGTGATTGCTTCCTATGGTTGCTCCGGCAGCAATATTGCTTTGTCCCATTACCGTAGATGCACAAAGAAATGAGTTGTTATGATGTTGCTCGTGCGCCGGAAAAATCAAAGAGTTTAAAACTTCGCAACAAGAAATGGTTGCATTATTACCCAAATAAGAATTCAATAATCTTGCACCGTATTTTAATTGCGAATGTGCAGCCATTATAAAACGTACTGCTTTTACACCGTAAAAAATTCTACAACCATAACCCACAATACCATTCACCATTTCGCAACCTTCTCCAATTTGAGAAGTACGTTTGGCATCGCTGTTGATGGTAAGGTTTTTTAATTTATTGGCGCCTTTCAAATATGCATCAGAACCAATTTTTACATCTTTGATAATTTTACAATGTTTAATCACCGTACGGTCTCCGATGGTTCCATAATAGCCTCTACGGTTATCAAAATGTTCATCAATGAATTCAATAAATCTTTTGGTGAGTGCAATATTATCTCGGTATCTACTCCATAGATAAGCATCGCCACTTAACATGCCATCGAATGGAATAACTCTTCTTCCACCGTTTTCATTGCTCAACTCCATCCATACCCTATTTTTATCGGGTTCGCCTTCATGTAAAAATCCATTCCCAAATTTGGCTTTACTGGTGCATGCCAATTCATTAACATTGGCAATCATTACCTCATTGCCAATAATATAATGACTGAGGTAATCTACATTATAGATAGAAACATTATCGCCAAAATCGCTACTGATAATGGTACTGTTGTATAAGCCTACCGGTAAACGCAGGTTATGAAATTCGAGGTAAAGTGGTTCTAGTTTTCCAATTCTAATCAGTCCTGAAAAATGACAGTTCTTTACCAACTCCGGATTAAATGAGGCCGATACCAATATGCTGTTCCAATCGTTCGATTGGTTTCTATTGCGTACTAAAACCTCTATTTCTAAAGAGGTTAAATTTCTGTATACATTGTTGCTTTTCGTTTGTTCGAAACGCAAATAATATTCATCTTTTCCCTTGGGTAAATATTCGGGTTCAATGAAATCGTGCCCGAGTTTGTTGATGGGATATTTATTGATGATATTCATGCAAATGAGTTAGCGTTGATACCGTTGAAAGCAAAATCTTGTTGATTATTCTACCGTTACACTTTTGGCTAAGTTTCTGGGTTTATCAACATCTACACCTTTAGCAATACCTACATAATATGAAAGTAATTGAAGTGGAATACAACTCAACAATGGTGCCAT
>JBMOEQ010000086.1:0-11973 GCA_049314655.1 Ferruginibacter sp.
AACTTTAGATGCTATATAAACTAAGTTTAAAGTTTAGTATTTAGATAGAAGCTTTATAAACTTTATAAACTCAATAAACTTATAAACTTTATACACGCTATAAACTTTACAACCCCTATCAACTCAAAAACCCCCCAACCCTTTCTCCCTATTCAATATTTGTTTACTTTTGCCCCATTATGGCAAACGAAACGAACAACTTCGCCGAACTGATTGCGCATTGCAAAGAATACGGCTATATTTTTCAATCTTCTGAAATTTATGATGGATTAAGTGCGGTTTACGACTACGGTCAGATGGGTGCACAATTAAAAAAGAATATCCGCGATCAATGGTGGAAAAGCATGACGCAACTCAACGACAATATCGTGGGTATTGACGCGGCTATTTTCATGCACCCTACCACTTGGAAAGCCAGTGGACACGTAGATAATTTCAGCGATCCTATGATTGATAATAAAGACAGTCAGAAACGCTATAGAGTAGATCATTTAATTGAAGCTCATGCCGAAACCCTTGGTGAAGCAGAAAGAAAAGCGCTATTGGATGAAATGGATGCACTATTAGCCAAAGATGATTACACAGGATTAAAACAATTGATAGATACCAATCAAATAAAATGTGGTATCAGCAAAACTTGCAACTGGACAGATATTCGGCAGTTTAATTTGATGTTTAGTACCGAATTTGGTGCAGTATCTTCCGATAATGAAGCCGATAATAAAGTGTATTTACGTCCGGAAACTGCACAAGGTATTTTCGTGAATTTTTTAAACGTGCAAAAAACCGGAAGAATGAAAATTCCTTTTGGCATTGCACAAACTGGTAAAGCATTTCGTAACGAAATTGTTGCCCGTCAATTCATTTTCCGCATGCGTGAATTTGAACAAATGGAAATGCAATTTTTTGTAAGGCCCGGCACTCAAATGGATTGGTACAACCATTGGAAAGAAACCCGCCGTCAATGGCATATCAGCTTAGGCATACCTGCCGAAAAATTAAGGTATCACGATCATGTGAAACTGGCGCACTATGCCGATGCCGCTTTAGATATTGAATTTGAATTTCCGTTTGGTTGGAAAGAATTGGAAGGAATACACTCCCGTACCGATTTTGATTTAACCCAACACCAAATCTATAGCAAAAAGAAATTACAATACTTCGATAACGACCTTAATGCCGAAGGAAAACCTTATGGCAATTATGTTCCGTTTGTAGTAGAAACTTCAGTGGGATTAGACCGTTTGGTGTTAACCATTTTAAGTTTATCGTACGCCGAAGAAAAGTGGTTGAAAGAAGATGGCACTGAAGACAGTAGAGTGGTATTGCGTATTCCGGCAAAAATTGCCCCTACTAAATTGGCCATACTTCCATTAACTAAAAAAGATGGATTGCCCGAAATTGCAACCGAACTTATGAACGAATGCAAACAAGCTTTCCATTGTTTTTACGAAGAAAAAGATACCATTGGTAAACGCTATCGCCGTATGGATGCTATTGGCACACCATATTGTGTTACTATTGACCATCAAACCAAAGAAGATCAAACAGTAACGATACGCTACCGCGATACCATGACGCAAGAACGTATTCCTTTAAGTGAAGTAAAGAAATTGATATTGGAAAATATTGCATAATACAGTTTTAACATTTCTATTGCAACAGTAAATAAGATTGCTTTGTCTAGTAGAAAAAATTGTATGAAAAAAATTTTGACGCTCTCTTTTCTATGTATACTTCTTTTTGAAGCAACCCAGGCACAACAAAATAATGCGGATAAAAATATTCCTCAAAACTCGTTCTATGCAGAAATAGGCGGACCGGGAATATTATTTTCGGCAAATTTTGATCATCGATTTAATAAGTCGCATTTAGGTTTTGGTTTTAAAGCCGGACTAGGTTTTGTTAGTGGTTATATACAAGAAACCCCAACTGGCTATTTCGACAACCCTTCATCGGTAGTAACTGTACCCTTGCAACTGAATTACATATTTGGAAAAAGCAATTCGGTACATACATTTGAAGTAGGTGCCGGAGTAACCATAGCCGGAAAAAAACCGAGCATATTTGATTTTTATAATAATTCTTCTTCAAATGTTTTTGGCACAGCCAGTTTCATGTATCGCAGGCAACCTAAGGAAGGCGGATTTAGTTGGAGAATTGGCTTTACACCTTTAATTGCCAAAGGATACATTCAACCTTCTGCAGGAGCAAGCGTAGGATATAATTTTTAAGCATAAAGCACATTTTTATAAGGATAAATAAAATCGTTTATTTATCCTTTTTTTATGCCCAGTTGGAAACGAAATAATATTTGCTACGCCCGATTGCAGCGATACCCCGGTGAAGCATACGGGTAGGCTTGTGCCGGCGTATAAGCGTAAAGCGGGACAACTGTTGAACCGAAGCAAACATTTACACGTTCAAAAAAAAATGTTCGTTCAGTAGATGCAGTAAGATGCAACGGATTGTATTAACTTCAGTTTTTATCAACCCAATTTTAGTGAAATCGGCAAACAAAGGATATGATGTAATTGCGCAATGGATGGCATCTAAAGGTCATGAGCCCTTTTTATTTCAAACCACAACTTGGGCAGCCATTGAAAAAAACAAAAGCGGATTGGTAAATGCTCCAACAGGATGCGGTAAAACATTTGCTGTGTTTTTAGGTGCAGTTATTCAATTCATCAACGCACATCCACAAACCTATAGCAGTACAAAAAACAACAGTCTACAACTGATTTGGATAACCCCCTTAAGGGCATTGGCCAAAGATATTGGCAGGGCAATGGAACAAGCTTTACTAGAACTTTCGATACCCTGGCAAGTAGGCATTAGAAATGGCGATACCGGCACAGCAGAAAGGCAGCAACAAAAAAGAAAGATGCCGGAAATTTTAATCATTACACCCGAAAGTTTGCACTTATTATTGGCCTCAAAAAACTATCCTGCATTATTTGAAAAATTGCGCATTATTGCCGTTGATGAATGGCACGAATTGATGGGCAGTAAAAGAGGGGTTCAGGTAGAATTAGCCCTATCGCGTTTGGTACATTGCTCACTTAGAAAACAGGCATTAAGCGTTTGGGGGATATCGGCAACCATTGGCAATTTAGCAGAAGCCATGGAAGTATTGATGCTGCCAGTTGGTGTAAAAGGGCAATTGATAAAAGCACAAATTGACAAGCAAATTATTGTACAATCTATTTATCCGGATGAGATTGAAAAATATCCATGGGCAGGGCATTTGGGCATTAAACTGGCGCATAAATTAGTACCCATCATTGAAGCCAATACCACCACGCTTATTTTCATTAATACCCGCGGCATGAGTGAAATGTGGTACCAAGCATTGCTTACGGCTGCACCACAATTAGCGGGCGCCATTGCATTACACCATGGCAGTATAGAACCCGAACTAAGAACATGGGTAGAAGACAATTTGCACACAGGAAAATTGAAAGCAGTTGTATGTACTGCCAGTTTAGATTTGGGAGTAGATTTTAGACCGGTGGATACCGTTATACAAGTAGGTTCGCCAAAAGGAGTTGCCCGTTTTTTACAAAGAGCCGGAAGAAGTGGCCACCAACCCAATGCCCCCAGCAAAATTTATTTTTTACCTACACATTCTTTAGAGTTGATGGAAGTTGCCGCGCTGAAAAATGCTATTGCCGAACAATTTATTGAAAGCAAAGTGCCACAACTATTGTGCTTTGATGTACTGCTGCAATACCTCTGTACCCTTGCTGTTTCGGATGGATTTATACCTGCAACTATTTACAAAGAAATTCGGCAAACCTATTGCTATCAAGATTTATCGGAAAATGAATGGCAAGAAGTATTGTACTTTTTAACCGAAGGTGGTAATAGCTTACAAGCCTACGACGATTTTAAAAAAATTGAAGTGGTAGATGGGCGTTTCCAAATAACCAATAGGCGCACGGCCATGCGGCACAGAATGCATATAGGCACTATTGTAAGTGATGCCATGCTGAAAGTTAAATTTATTAGTGGCGGTTTTGTAGGTACTATTGAAGAATGGTTTATTGCCCGCCTACAACCCGGAGATGTTTTTACCCTTGCAGGCAGAAATGTAGAATTTGTACGGATAAAAGACATGACGGTACAAGTAAAAAAATCGACCTCAAAAAAATCGATTGTGCCCAGTTGGATGGGTGGCCGAATGCCTTTATCGGCCAACTTAGGTAAAAAATTAAGAGAAACCTTGCAAATTGCCGGCAACACGAAAGCCTTGAAAGCCACACCGGAACTGGAAGAATTGCACATGCTGCAGCCCCTGTTTCAATTGCAACAACAACTTTCTATCATTCCCGGAAAAAACGAATTGTTAATAGAACATATTGAAACCAAAAATGGATTTCATGTTTTTGTATACCCGTTTGAAGGGCGTTTGGTACACGAAGCATTGGCTGCGATTTTAGCATGGCGCATCAGTAAGATAACTCCGATAACATTTTCTATTGCCATGAATGATTATGGATTTGAATTATTAAGCGACCAACCCATACCGTTAGATGATACCAATGTGTATGAAATTTTTTCGACCGATAATTTATTAGCCGACATTCAAAAAAGCGTAAATGCAACAGAAATGGCCAAAAGAAAATTTAGGGATATTGCAGTTATTGGTGGGTTGATTTTTCAAGGCATGCCCGGCGAACAAATGAAATCGAGACACCTACAAAGCAATGCCGGCTTGTTGTTTAATGTTTTTAATGAGTACGACAGCAACAATGTTTTATTACGGCAAGCATTTAGAGAAGTGTTTGACCAACAGATGGAAGAAGTGCGTTTACGAGAAGCTATGGATAGAATTTGTAAAGGAAAAATTATACTACAATTTCCAACACAGTTAACGCCATTTTGTTTTCCGATTATTGCAGACGGACTGAATAGAAACAATTTAAGCTCGGAAAAAATTGAAGACCGCATTAAAAAAATGCAAGCTCAGTTAGGAAAAGCGTAAATAAAAAGGCCGGCATAAAACCGACCTTTTTTTCAATACTATGTAAATACAATTAATTTTTATTTGGTGAGGTGTTTGCGTTGCATGGTATATAATGCAATGAATACAATTGGAATAATTAAACCTAAATAACTTTTCCAATCGGCAAATTGATATTTACCCATAAAAATAAAACCGCCAAGAATAGGCAAAACTTCGCCGGCTACATAAATAAAATAGCCATCTTTTTTAAGTTTACGCATCCACATGGCACCAATAACACAAGCAATAATACCCACAATTCCTACTACCATTAAGGGTACCATATTTTGCTGGCTTACTTCAATAATTTCGCGAGCTTTTGCCATTTCTGCAACCTGACTTGCCGGCATATCGGTATTCATTGATGCCGCTTTATCCATCATGCTTTTAGAAAATTTCAATAAAAATGGCGTTGCTAAAGAAAAAATGATTCCCAATGCACTCCCTACGAAAGTTAATATCGTTAATACATTGAGTGTTTTTGGTAATCCGGTTGGAGCTTCATCTCCATTATTCAAAAAATCGTTGGTTGAGTTGATGTCTGTCATAAAAATAATTTTGACTAAAGTAGTTACTTCAATCAGTATTTCAAAACCGTTTATATATTATGTTTTGAGAAATTAGATAGTCGACTGTTTTGCCCGTTAATTCCGTGTAATTTTGCCCTTTATGACGCCGCATCTTTCCCTTAGCTTACTGAATCAACAATTGCTGTTTGACAAAGAGCGGGCTATGCTTTGGGAAAACGAGCGCACACTTATTGTATCGGATGTACATTTAGGCAAAACTGGGCATTTTAGAAAATCGGGTATTGCTATACCACAAACCATTTATAAAGAAGATCTTCAACGATTGGTTGCTTTATTGCAGTTTTATAAACCCGAAAAATTATTGGTTGTTGGCGACATGTTTCACAGCGCTCATAATAAGGAGTTGGATTTGTTTTTAAAATGGCGCAACGATTTCAGTACACTTACTATCCAGTTAATTAAAGGCAATCACGATATACTTCCGGTTCAATGGTATGCAACAGCAGCAATTGATTTAATAGATATGTATTATCTGCAGGGTCCATTTTGTTTTGTTCATGACATTGCCGATATAGAAGCGAATGGCCCTACAGACATAAAGGAATATTATACTTTCAGCGGGCATGTTCATCCTGGAATAACGCTTAAAGGCATCAGTAAACAATCGCTTCAATTTCCTTGTTTTCATTTAGGTAAATCGAAGGGTATATTACCTGCATTTAGTAGGTTTACAGGCATGCATCCGATAAAATCTAAAAAAACTGATACAGTAATTGCCATCATCCCTGCAAACAATGATCTACCCGGTGGAGTAATGAAAATATAACAACAGTGCCCGAATTAAAAATTGCATACGATCCTATTTATGCGCACCCACTTCCCGAGGGGCATCGATTTCCTATGCTCAAATACGAGTTAATACCCGGCCAATTATTGCATGAAGGCACCATCAACGCTAACCATATTTTTTCTCCTGCACCCTGTTCAGACGAAATTATTTTATGGACGCATGATGCAGCCTATTACAATAAATTATTGCAACAAACTTTAAGCGAAAGAGAACAACGTAAAATTGGCTTTCCACAGTCGCCCATATTAACTTTAAGAGAGCAAATGATTACTCAAGGCACTATTGATTGTGCTTTGTATGCAATAAAAAATGGTGTTGCTTTAAATGTTGCCGGCGGTACCCATCATGCTTTTGCCGACCGTGGAGAAGGTTTCTGTTTATTGAATGACATGGCAGTTGCCGCAAATTATTTATTGAAAAAAAATATTTGCACACGAATAGTAATCATCGATTTAGATGTACATCAAGGCAATGGCACAGCCAAGCTTTTTGAAAACAACAGCAATGTATTTACGTTTAGTATGCATGGTGCACATAATTATCCTTTTCATAAAGAACAAAGTGATTGGGATATTCCATTACCCGATAAAATTGATGACGCGGCCTATTTAAACCTTTTAAAAAATGCGCTGCCCACCATCATTGCCGATTTTAAACCCGATTTTGCATTTTATCTTTCGGGGGTAGACATTTTACAAACAGATAAATTTGGGAAATTAAATATCACCCTTGAAGGTTGTAAACAAAGAGATGCATTTGTTTTTGAAACGTTACACAAACATGGCCTGCCCTGTGCAGTAGCAATGGGTGGTGGATATAGTGCAGATGTAAAAATTATAACCGAAGCGCATTGCAATACCTATCGTTTGGCGAAAGAAATTTACGAACTAGAATAAGCTTAATGATGCTTTCTTTTAAGATTTAGATAATCTAAAAAATATACCACTTTTAAACTTACTTCATTGCTATGTGGATTTATAAACATTTGTCGTAAGTTTTTTCCGTAATTGCTATTTTGATAAGGATCTATCTGTGCAATTCCACCTAGTGCATTCTTCCATGCCATTACAATTCGGCTTCCCCATTTAAAATCCCAAGTGTAAAACATATCGATATTAAACGTATTGAAATTTCTGTTTCGATTATTTTGAAAAGGTATTTCAGTTAAATATCCATCGGATTTTAATTGATAAAAATTGGTTTGAGCAACATAACTCCAATAATGCCTTAAACGCATGGTTAAATTCATTCGAGGCGAAAAGTTATATTGTGAGGAAAGTACCATGGTATTGCTTTTAACATGTCGCCTACTCATGATTGGGTTGCCTAATCCATCAATGAAAGCAAAACCGCGGTTGCCTCTATCTTGTTCAATATTAAAATTGGTACTCAACTGAAAACGTTCACTGAAGCGATACCGCAATCCAAGGTTGGCATTAAAAAAGGGATCTTTAGGTAATGGCGATTCGGCTCCTCCAATATTCCAACTGAAATAAAATGGCTTTCTACTATCACTGCTTCCATTGAAACCAAAATATACATAAGGATTGCCTTTGAATAATTTTCCGGGAATGCGTGCTTCAAAATAATCGTTTGTCCAAAAGGGCACCGACTCTGAATAAAAATTAATATCCCAAAAATTTTTAAAAAGAAAACTTGCGCCTCCGGTTACTTTAAAATCGGTCCAAGCCAAAGCATTGTATAAATGATTATTGGTAAAACTAAATTCGTAACTGTGTGTTAAAAAACGCTTGGTAGGCTTAAAGAAATTGTAACTTATTTTTCCAAAATAGCCAAAGGAATTATTGTTTTGCAAGAAGCCTAAATCGTTTGGATCGTAGGTATCGCTTTCAATGTATAAACCGCCTTGGTATTGAATAGTGCCACTTACTTTGCTAAAAGTAGAATAGTTTGCAAAACCATTCTTTTTACCTTGTTTACCCCAAATGCTGCTGTACCTTGTTTGAACAGCCAATTGATAGACGTTCTGTTTATCAAACAAAGAAAAATCGAGTGCTGTTACATTGGCATTTCGACTATTGTCTTTACGCAAAACATTGGTATTGGTAAATGTTATCGACGATCGATTCTTTAAAGCTTGATCCAATACAATGATATTGTAATTGGTAAACGGTTCGGTATTAATTACAGAATCTTTGCCGGTGATATTACTATGCACAATTGCATCCATAGATTTTCCGATGGCATTAAATACACCAATACCCAAATTGGATTTTGTACGACCCGATAATTTAGTTGCGTTGATTAACCTTGTAATGCCCGGATTTTTTTTAATGCTGTAATTGCTATCCGATCCAAATTCGTTTAATACTGCACCAGCTTTGCCCGGCTCTGCACCAATTCTCCTGCTGTAAAACAAATTAGATTTATTGAAGAGTTCAGTGCCTTCGGTAAAGAAGGGCCTAAAATCGTCGAACTTAACTTGAAACGGACTTAAATTTAAAAAAACGTTATCGCTGCGCACTTGAGCAAAATCGGGAATCAAAGTCATGTCTAATGTAAAACTTTCATTGATGCCATATTTTACATCCATACCACCACTGCGCAACCATTCGGTTTCGGTGCCTTTATTGGTAGGCGACACTTTTACACCGCCCGATAAATAAGGTAAAAAAGACAACCGTAAAGGCGGAACAATATTTTTCAGTTGCGTCCAATTGCCCCATTGATTAATAACACCGCCAATTGCAGGGTTTTGCGGACTCCAAGTGCTATTTTCATTGGATGTGCGCACAAAGCGTTGAAATTGTAACCCCCAATCTTGAATCGGTTGTTTTGCAAATCGAATAGCGCTGAATGGAATTTTCATTTCTACAACCCAGCCATCGGGCTTAATAGAAGTTTTGCTTTCCCAAACTGCATCCCAAGTTCTATCTAAATTACTATTGTTAGAGCCCGTTTGCGATTGACGTCCATCTCCTTGAACACCTGCAGCAGTTACTTGAAAAACAAAAGCATTCTGGCGATCGTGATAGGTATCTAACCCCACACTAAAGGCATCTGTATCTTGCATATCAATAACATCTCGTTGAGAAAGTTGCCTACGTACTTTGGCAATGGTATCGTATAAATAAGCACCTATATAAACCGCTACATCATCATAAGCAATACGAACAACAGTTTTTCTATTGGAGGGCTGCCCAAATGTGGGAAATGAATTGATAAAATCACTGATTGCGGGTACCTCTTTCCAAGCTGCATCATCTAAGTTGCCATCTATTTTAATGGAACGATTAATTTTTACAGCTTCCAAATTTTTCGTTTGGGCTGTACACCATAAAAAGGTATTGCTGAACAGTAAGGCCAGCAGAATTCTTTGCAGCATTTGGTAGATAAAATGCAAAGTTTGGTTTTTTGACCGAACTCCTCGAAAAATTTTTATGAATGGCAATACCTATTAAATGCCGCGTCTTTTAATTTCTTGGTTGATTAAAGAAAGCTCTCTTCCGGTTTGTCCGCTTACCGAACTATTTTCTTCTGCCCTTCTCATTAAATAGGGCACTACATCTTTGATAGGACCAAAAGGAAGGTATTTACTTACCGAAAAACCGGCTTTGGCTAAATTAAAAGTAATATGATCGCTCATGCCGTACAACTGAGAAAAATGTACATGCGGGTGGTTATGCGGTAATTTATAAACATCTATCAATTTTGCTGCCAATTGATTGCTTTCATCATTGTGAGAAGCAACAATCATAGATACATGTTGAAGAAAATCGAAACATTTGTAAATGGCTTCATTATAATCTCTATCGCACAGTTGTTTATCGGGGTGAATAGGCGAACGGTAATTTAATTTTGCAGCGCGTTCTCTTTCTTTTTCCATATAGGCACCACGCACCAATTTAATACCTAGGATGAAGCCTCTTTCTTTTGCAGACTTTATAGAATCTACCAAAAACATATAACGATCGTGGCGGTACAATTGTGCCGTATTAAATACGATGGCTTTACCCCGATTGATTTTATCCATCATTAACATTGTAACCACATCCACCGGATGTTGAATCCAAGTTTCTTCTGCATCGATGAGTACACCAATATTATGTTTGGCACCGGTTTCGCAAATGCGTTGCATTCTTTGTATAACACGCTCCCACTCTGCTTTTTCATCTGTTGTTAATAAATCTAAAGCTTCTTCGTATCTCGACATTAAACTATTGCCAATGATTTGATTTACGGATGCATCAATTTTTTCTAACAAACCCAATCTGCTGATGCCCGTAACTTTCACACTCATAAAAGGAATGTTTTTTTGAGTTGCAGCATATTCTATTACTTGAATAAATTGATTGGTAGAATTTTCAAAACCGGTTTCGCCATCATTGCCACCTTCTACGCCATAATCTAAAATTACTTGCACGGCATATTTGCCCAACATTTCGGCAACAGGAGCAGTTTCTTCAAGCGTTTCGCCACCAATAAACTGTTCGAATATGGTTTTTCTAATGATGGTATTTGTAAATGGAATACGCAATTTGATGGCAATAGGCGTAATGGCTAAAGCTGCTTTTACCATCCATGGCTTACCCATTATGGAAAATAAAAACTTCGCTTTTTTTAATGCACTATCGGTTTTGTATACAAATGCTTCGGCGGTATTATCGAAAGCAATCGGCGTGTAGTTGTTCATAATATGGAATTCAGTATTCGAAATTCGAAAAAGGAAAACGAATCACCAAATAAATCCCGAAATAGACAGAAAATCACATTAAATGATGAGGAAAACACTTAAATCGCTTGGTGATTAAACGGCTGTAATACCATTTCGCTTACTACACCGCTTTTGGGTTGTTGGCATAAAAACCAAATGGCTTTTGCTGCTTCTTCCGCAATAATCATCTTTTCGCGTTGTACTTTTAAATCTATAGTATCCCAAAATGCAGAATCTACGCCCCCTAAGAAAATATTTGTTATGCGAATATCGGTACGTTTTAATTCTTCCCTTATACTTTGCATCATACCTGTTAATCCATATTTACTGGCCGAATAGGCTGCTGCACCTGCCATGGGTACTTTTCCTAACACACCGGGAATATTAATCACTAAGCCTTTCTTCACTTCTTTCATACTGGGTAAAAAAGCCTTCATCAATAAAAAAGGCGCAATAAGGTTTACTTGTAAAGTTTGTACAAATTCGGCAGGCGTTAATTGATCCATTGTTTTAATGATGCCTATTCCTGCTGCATTTACTAAAATATCTATAGTTGGAAAAACGGAGAAATACTTTTCTTTTAAGGATATGATGGCATCTACATTGCAAATGTCTACCGCACAAGTTTGTGTTTCGGCCAATGCGCATTCTAAAGCCAACGCTGCTAATTTTGTTTGATTTCTTCCAGCAATAAAAACATGTGCCCCACTTGATACCAATAATGAAACGGTAGCTTTTCCAATACTACCCGTTGCACCAACCACTAAAACGTATTTTCCTTTTAAACTTTCCATAAAATATTTTGCATATAAACAATGCGCAAAGGTTTTTGTTTATGAAATGAAAAACATGATTTTAAAGCAATTGATGTATGACGAATAAACGCCCTTGGAACCTCGTGAATTTGCCG
>JBMOEQ010000087.1:0-11931 GCA_049314655.1 Ferruginibacter sp.
CAACTGCTCAGCAAAAAAAGCCTTTAGATCATACCCTTTATGATGGATGGAAATCGGTAGGGGAAAGACAAATCAGCAATGATGGCAAATTCATCGTGTATGCCATTAATCCACAAGAAGGCGATGGCGAATTGATTATTGAAAAGTTTGAAGATTCTAGATATCATAAAGTAATTCCAAGAGGCAATGCTGCTGTAATAACCGACGATAGTAAATATGTAATCTTTAAAATTAAACCTGTTTTTCAAGAAACACGTCAGGCTAAAATCAAAAAGAAAAAGGCCGATGAAATGGTTAAGGATAGCATCGGAATACTTGAATTAGGTACCGATTCGGTAATACGAGTATCCCGGATTAAATCTTTTAAAGCTCCAGAAAAAGCAGGCGGTTGGGTAGCCTATCAGTTAGAAAAAGCTTTGCCCGATACAACCAAGAAAAAAGCAGTTATTGATTCTGCGAAAATTAAAATTGATGCACTAGTGAAAGTTGCAGATTCTGTAATCAGAAAATCTATAGATTCTATCAAAGGCAATATTGCAAAAGAAGAAGTAATTAAAGCAGCCGAAAAAGCTTCAAAGGAAATCCTAAAAAAAGCAATGGATGAATTGGATATGATTGCAGCAGATGCTGAAGGCGACGAACCCGGTGGTGCTGGGGCATCATCTGCTTCGGATCTTGTGCTTAGAAGATTATCGGATAATCGGTTAACCACTTTTAAAACCATCAATGAATATTATTTCGATAAACAAGGCCAGCATTTATTATTAGAAACAGCTAAAAATCCAAAAGATAGCAATAGTAAATCCTTGGTTATAGTATATCATCTTAAAACAGATAAGGCCGATACAATCTTCCGCAAATGCAACGATTGTAAAAATTATGTTTTTGATGAAGCCGGAAATCAATTGGCATTTGTTGTAGAATCGGATAGTACAGAAAAAGCTTTACAAAAATTTTATCGCTTATGGTATTATTCAACTGCAAAAGATTCTGCTGAAATATTGGCCGATCGAAATACGCAGGGTATAAGAAATGGATTTACAGTAAGTGAAAATAGAGCTCCTGTATTTAGTAAAAACGGACAAAATCTTTTCTTCGGACAGGCAATTATTCAAGCGCCAAAAGATACCAATTTGGTAGATTTTGAATTGGCTCGTTTAGACATCTGGCATTATAACGATGATTACTTACAACCTCAACAGTTGAAACAACTCGATAATGAATTAAAGCGCAGTTATTTATCAGTTACAGTTCCGGGTTCTAATAAAGTAATTCAATTGGCAGACGAAAATATAGAAACGGTAAATTTAATTGACGAAGGTAATGCGCCTTTTGTTTTAGCATCAAGTAATAAAGGCAATAGGATAGAAGCACAATGGACAGGCAGGGCCAAGCAAACAGCATACCTTATTAATACCAATGATGGATCTAAAAAATTAATTAAGAAAGATCAACAATCATTTTTTCAAGCATCTCCAAAAGGTAAATTCATTTATTGGTACGATCCTGTTGTAAAACAATATTTCACTTACAATACTTCTACAGATAGCATCAAAAACATAACACAAAAAATTACGGTGCCTTTATTTGATACAGAAAATGATGTGCCCGATTATCCATCTGCAGCTGGGTTTACCGGTTGGATGATGAACGATAATGCCTTATTGATTAATGATGAATTTGATGTTTGGATGGTTGATCCTACCGGCTCAAAACTTCCTGTTAATATTACGAATGGCGTTGGAAGAAAAAGCAAAGAAAGTTTCGATTATATTCAACTCGATCAAGAAAAAAGATACTTTAATACGAATGACACTTTATTGTTTCGATCGTTAAATAAAGAAACAAAATTTGCTGGTTTTTATAAATTAATTATTGGCGATAACGCTGGTTTTAAAAACATCATGTCGGGGCCATTTACCTTCCCAAGTTTAACAAAAGCAAAAAATACAGAACGATATTTAGTGCAAAGAGCTAATCCAGCTCAAAATGAATTATACAGTACCGAAGATTTAAAAAATCTAACTCCATTAACAGATATTGCTATTCAACAAAAGCCTTATGTTTGGTATACTACTGAATTAATGAAATGGAAAATGTTTGATGGTAAAATGAGCGAAGGCATTTTGTATAAACCCGACAATTTTGATCCTAAGAAAAAATATCCAATTATATTTTATTTCTACGAACGCAATTCCGATAATTTGTATAGATATATTACTCCGGCGCCAAGTGCATCTACCGTTAATATTGCGTATTTCACCAGCAACGGATATTTAGTTTTTGATCCTAATATTTATTATAAAACAGGCGAACCCGGACAAAGTGCCTATAATAGTATTGTAAGTGCAGCTAAAACTTTAGCAAAAATGCCTTGGGTAGATAGCACTAGAATGGCATTGCAAGGACAAAGTTGGGGTGGTTACCAAATTGCATATTTAGTTACAAGAACCAATATGTTTAGAGCAGCAGGTGCAGGTGCTCCGGTTGCTAATATGACGAGTGCTTATGGTGGAATTAGATGGGGAACAGGTTTAAACCGTCAATTTCAATACGAAAAAACACAAAGTAGAATTGGGGCTACCTTATGGCAACGTCAAGATTTATACTTAAAAAATTCTCCATTATTTTATGCCGATAAAGTAAATACACCTTTACTAATTATGCACAATGATGCAGATGATGCTGTGCCTTGGTATCAAGGAATAGAATACTTTACTGCTTTACGCAGATTAGGTAAAAAAGTTTGGATGCTTCAATACAATAACGAAGCACATAATTTAATGGAGAGAAAAAACAGAAAGGATTTATCTATTCGATTAGGACAGTTTTTTGACTATTATTTGAAAGATGCAAAACCTGCAAAATGGATTACAGAGGGTTTGCCGGCAATTTATAAAGGGAAAAAGTGGGGAACTGAAGTGGAGTAACTTTTTTGTATTGCAAAAAAATGCCGTAACTACTACGGCATTTTTTTATGTTGTTGATGTTTTAAAGTAAACTTTTCATGTAGCACATTGAACCCATATAAGGTTGTTTTTCAAATCCCATTTTTTTTAAAAACTTTTCATGATTGGCATTAGATACTTCTAAATAAACAATTCTATTGGCGCCTTTAGAAAGCAAATAGCTTTTCTCTTTTTCAAATAAATATTTACCCACTTTATAATCGCGGTATCGGTCAACCGTATAATTTACATCAACAATTGCAGATCCATCTTGATCTAATTTTGCAGCAAAAATATTTGCTATAACAATATCTCTTAATACAACAAAGCAAATGGTATCATTTAATTGTGTGTAGAAAAATTTTGGGAAATAACTTAAAATATCTCGCTCATAAAAAAGCAAAAATTTATGAATCAATTGGTCATCACTTTTAATTTCTACTAAATCGAAATTTTCTTGTGTTCGATAAATTTTAATTAAATAGTAAACGTTGATAAGCAGTAAAATCCCATTGGTTAATATGATTGGAAATGCATGAATAATGGCACCATAGGCAATAAACGATAAACACCCGAATGTATTCAACCATCTAAATTTTAGATCGTGATTTACCAATAAAGAAATGGCCAATAATACCGAAGCAAGGTATCCTAAAATGGCACTTATAATTGCAAGCATAGAAATGTTACGTTTAATTTATTTGGGGGTGCAAAGTTACCTATTAATGTTGCAGAAATGCATTTAATTGCAATTTTTAAACAATAATAGGGGCGAATTTAATGCTCCATCTTTTAATAAAATTATTTCAATAAACTGACGATAATCATTGTTTTATTTAGTGTATCGAATGACCTTTATGAAAGCATAAATCAAGCATATTTTTTGATTAAAAGTTGGAAGCATTAGGCATGATTTTTTATTGCTTCACAGGATGAACTAATGCTTGTTTGCCGTATCGAAAATTGGCTATGTGTGATTTGATAAAGTGGTTTTAGGAAAGCCTATTGAGCTCAACTGATGTACAGGTTAATTTAGGTAGATGAAAAATGTACAAGAGCCTGTAACCAGAAAAGTTCAAATTGCCGCCTTTGGGCATAAGCTTAAAAATTAAAAGCCACGAATTATCGTGGCTTTTAATTTTTCAATATTTTGATGAAATTATTTTATAGTAAAAATAGATTCGTCGATGGTTTTATTGATTTCAAAAGTACTAAACTCTATTGTACCTCTTTCATTACTTTGTGTATGTGCGTAAACATATCCTTCTGGTAATGTTTTATAATTGCTGTATGTAGTAATTAATTCAGAATCACCTTCTTCTGTTTTAACTTTTGAAACAACTTTTGTTCTTAAATAAGTAGTTGCATCTAAAAAGATGGTAGATTCATTTCCACCTTTAGTAATCAACTTTATTTTAAAACAATCTACGTTATCTGCTTTTTCTTTTCCTAAAAGTTCAACTTGATGACCTTTTTCTTTATAATTAAATAAAGAACCTTGAAGATCTAATTGGTTTTGTCCGGATTTTACTTTGTCTTCCGTAACTTCTTCAGGACTCGTTTGTCCTTGAAAAGGCATATAATTCCAACCTTTAGTGGTATTTACAATTTGATACCCTTCGCCCATACCCGGAACAGAAATGTCAGTTCTAGCTCCAACACCATGAACAACAGAAATGGTTAATTGAACATCAAATCCTTGAACATTTAAATTACCCACTCTTTTTTCTGATTTTAAAGCCAATAATCTTTCTTTACCACCTACTGCTTCAATATGCTTGCTTATAACTTCGTCTAAAGTTTGTGCAAAAGCTGTAGGCACTAATAAAACCGCAATAACTGCAAGTATCCAATTTTTCATTGTTTTCATTGTTTATTTTTTTTGTAAATGTATATAAAATGAATAGTGGAAAGTTACCACTCATACAATTTGATTAAAAATATTTAGGTTTTTCTTTCATCATCTACACTTTTAAATCTACTGTTCAATTTATTTCATCTACTGCTTGCTTGTTATATCTTCGCTAAAAATCACTCCATTGCCAGTTCAAGCATTACTGATAACACCGCCTTTTACTCAATTAAACACGCCATATCCGGCAACGGCCTATTTAAAGGGGTTCTTAAATACGCTTTCAATACCTACTAGGCAGGCCGATCTTGGCATTGAAGTAACTTTACAACTTTTTTCAAAAAATGGCTTAATCCAAATTTTCAATTCTGCCAATGTTGATGCGGCATCTGTTACAGCTAATATTTCTAGAATATATACCTTAAAAGACGATTATATTCAAACCATTGATGCTGTAATTGCCTTTCTCCAAGGAAAAAACCCAACCCTTGCACATTTAATTGCAAAAAGAGGGTATCTGCCTGAAGCCGAACGTTTTCAACAATTGGATGATTTAATTTGGGCATTTGGAAACATGGGCATTCAAGATAAAGCGAAGTATTTGGCAACCATGTATTTAGAAGATATATCAGATTTTATAAAAGCTACTGTTGATGAACATTTTGGATTTAGCAGATATGCCGAAAAATTAGGAAGAAGTGCTTCTACTTTTGATGCTTTAGATAATGCATTAAAAGCACCTTACACGCTTGTTGATAGTTTATTGGTGGAAGCTTTACACCGACATATAACCGATTCTAATCCACAATTAGTGGCGATTTCGGTTCCATTCCCTGGAAATGTATATGCGGCTTTTAGATGTGCGCAATATATTCGTACGCATTTTCCATCTATTAAAATTGCTTTAGGTGGTGGTTATGCCAATACCGAATTGCGTTCTATCAATGATTTGCGTGTTTTCAATTTTGTGCATTTTATTACGTTGGATGATGGTGAAACACCTATTGAACAATTGCTTAAATTTTGTAAGGGCACAATCTCATCAAATCAATTAAAACGTACATTCTTAGTAGAAAACAATCAAATCGTCTACATCAATAATCCGGCTTGTACCGATTATAAACAAGGACAGGTAGGCACACCCGATTACAGCGATTTGTGGTTAGATCAATACATTTCTGCTATTGAAATCATCAACCCAATGCATAGTTTATGGAGCGATGGTAGGTGGAATAAACTTACTATGGCGCATGGCTGTTATTGGGGGAAATGTACATTTTGTGATATCTCACTCGATTATATAAGCAGATACGAACCCCTTACTGCATCTATATTATGTGATAGAATGGAAACCCTCATTCAACAAACCGGTTGCAATGGTTTTCACTTCGTTGATGAAGCGGCTCCTCCTGCATTAATGCGTTCGTTGGCTATTGAAATCATTCGCAGACAATTAACGGTGAGTTGGTGGACGAATATTAGATTCGAAAAGAGTTTTACCAGAGATTTGTGTCTTTTACTTCGTGCATCCGGTTGTATTGGAGTTTCTGGAGGTTTGGAAGTTGCATCCGATAGACTATTACAATTAATACAAAAAGGAGTAACGGTACAACAAGTGGCAAAGGTGAATAAAAATTTCACCGAAGCAGGAATCATGGTACATGCTTATTTGATGTATGGATTTCCTACTCAAACCGCACAAGAAACAATCGATTCTTTGGAAATTGTTCGACAATTGTTTGAAACCGGCGTTTTACAGTCGGGATTTTGGCATTTATTTACCATGACGTCGCATAGCCCGGTTGGATTAAATCCCGAAAAATTTAAAGTCATAAAAACAAGTACTATAGGAAGTTTCGCCAATAATGATGAACAGCATGAAGATCCTACAGGAGCCGATCACGAGTTATTCAGTTATGGATTAAAAAAATCGTTGGTAAATTATATGCATGGCAATTGTTTAGATCATCCTTTAAAAAATTGGTTCGATTTTAAAGTGCCCAAAACTACCATCGATTCGGATTATATTCAACAGATACTAAATGAACCGGAATGGTTAGAAACAAAGCCGGAAACTAAGTTGCTATTTATCGGGAAATTGCCCATCCTTTCAATTCAAATGAAATCTAAAAAAGGCAACCAATGGGAGGTGGCGCAACTTGTTTTTGAAACAAAAACTACACAAGTTGTAATTCAAACAACTAAGGAAACAGGCTATTGGTTATTACAAACCTTAGAAGGGTTATCTATCTATCAACCTAAAATTTTAACCCGTGAAATTATTAAAAAAGACTTTGAAGATAAGGGATTGGGCGATTTTGACCTGTTTTGGGATAATAAACCTATTACTACATTGCATAAAGTAGGATTATTGTCGTTTTAATACATTTATAAATCCAACAATAAAAAAAGAAATCCTTCAAGCCTAAAAATTAATTAAACGTAAAAGCTTGCTTTAATCCTATAAGCTTATTTTTGCCTATAATCTATAACTATGCAGTTAAAACACTACACTTTATTGCTTCTTCTTACTTTATTTTCAGTTTCTTCATTAAATGCACAAATGTACCCAGTTGCTTTTGCCGAGCGGGTTGATAAATCATCGGTAATAGCATTGGTAAAGTTAAAAGAACAAGTTTCTTATTGGGATGCACGCCATGAGAACATTTATACCAGAAATGTTTTTCAAGTTCACGCCTATTTAAAAGGATATAGTACATCATCAACCTTAATTGCCATTTCTCCAGGCGGAGTAGTGGGTAATGAGGCCGAACATGTTTGTCCGGCCGAAAACTATGAAATGAATAGAGAGTACTTGGTTTTACTTAAAGCCAATGAAATGTCGTTAGATGATAAAGTGTATCGTGCACAACATCCCAACATTTTACAGTGTATGAGTTATGCCGGTCCGCAAAGTGTACTTACATACGAAGATGGTATGTATAAAGATGTAATGGTAGAAGCTCCACAAACGGAACAAACTTTGATTGCTAAATTCAGCAATCAATTTGGCTTAATAGCCAAAAAGCCCGATGGTTCTTTATTTGCAGCTAGGAACTTTCAAAATATTCGACCACAAGCACCTTTAGCTACCATTTCTTCCATTACAAATGGAGATGGAGTTGCACCAACAGGAGGATTTGTAAATGGTACGATGCCTGCATCTAATCAAATTATTATTAATGGTATTTCTTTTGGATCTACACAGGGTTCAATACAGTTTTCGAATGTTAATGATGGAGGGGCAACTTATACAAGTACTGTAGCCGATGATATTGTTTATTGGACGGATGGTCAAATTAGAGCAAAAATTCCTGGGTTAGCAGGATTTGGTACATTACGAGTTTTAGATGAATTTGGAAGCGTTATTGCTACCACACCCATTACAATAAAATGGGGCGAAATTAATGTGAGCAACACGTTTAGTGGATTTGGTACGGCAACTCGCCAACAAGTACATTTAATGAATAAAAATACTGAGGGTGGGTACACTTTTGATTTTAGCTCAAGTATAACTAATGGACCAGCATTTTCTGCAACTGCAAATGCAAAGCTTGCTTTTCAAAGAGCTATTCGTACATGGAGATGCAGTACTTTGGTAAATTATAATGTTAATATTTTAAGCGCTACCAATGCCCAAAGTATAAGCGATGATATCAATATTGTAGTATACGACAATACGTTAACAGCAGGTGCGTTGGCTGTTTGTACATCTCGTTTTACAGGAAATTCTTCTGGTTTATGCAACCTATATAATACAGTTTGGCAATTAAAAGAAATGGATATAAGGGTATTATCTGTTCCATTAACCGGCTATACTTGGAATTATAGTGTTGTAGCACCAACTTTATCTCAGTTCGATTTTGAATCGGTAATACTTCACGAAATAGGCCATGGGCATGGGTTAACGCATGTGAGTAATCCTTCCAGTTCGTTAATGTTTTACTCTATTTCAAACGGTTCTGTGAAAAGGTTACCCACAGCTAATGAAATTGAAGGCGGACAGTTTAGAATTGCCCAGAGTGTTACCAATTGTTTATTTCAAAGTGGAAATACAGCCTACCCTCCGCACGCAGCTATTTCTCCGGCAGAATGTAGTTTCCTTATACCAATTCGTTTATTGGATTTTTCTGGTCAACAAACTGCCGATCAAATTCAGTTACAATGGTCTACTGAGTGGGAGCAAAATGCTAAAGGTTTTATGGTAGAGAAAAGTATTGATGGAAGAAATTTCACCGATTTAGATTTTGTTTTGGCTAAAGGCAATTCGGCTAGTATACAAACGTATCAATTAACCGATTTAAATACCTCAAAGGTTTCTACAATTTATTATCGTTTAAAGTTGTTAGACAAAGACGGTAAGTTTAGCTATTCAAAAGTAATTTCATTTAAGCCTAGCAAATCTTCTTGGAAAATTTTCCCTAACCCGGCAAATAACACCGTATCTATCACTGCTCAAAATGTATACAGTAGGGGATTAACTGTACAAATTACAGATATTGCTGGCCGATTAATAAAAACCCAACCAATACCGGCTTTACAACAGGGCGAAACAGTGAATGTTAATATTAGTTTGCTTGCAAAAGGCATCTATCAAATGAAATTCTTATCTAACAATCAAGTAGTTTATACCGAAAAATTAATCAAAGAGTAAGTTCTAAATATTACTATAATCAAATTATAAGCGGAATTGGAAATCATCCATTTCCGCTTTTTTTATGTAGATAAGAATTCGATTGTGTAATCTTGCGGGCTAATCAAATGCACTTTATTCGAACTATTCATCATACTCCAACAATATATTTAAATAGAGATAATTGATGCAATAAGCTTTACTACTTTCATGAATCTTAGAATTCGCTATATAAACTAGCGTATTCAGTAAAGTATGGGTTATTAGACCATTTTTAAAACATAAAGAGGGTGGGGTAGGATAAAAAAATGCCTCCAATAAAGGAGGCATTTAAAAAGAATATAGAATTAGATTAATAATTTCTCATTTTAATTTCAACTCTTCTGTTCTTACTTCTACCTGCTTTTGTTGCATTATCAGCAATAGGATTTTCTGAACCATGCCCTGTTGAAACTAATTTTCTTTCCTCGATGCCTTTGCTTACTAAATAAGCTTTAACAGCATTTGCTCTAGCTTCAGATAATGCAATATTTCTTTCATCACTGCCAGTATTATCTGTGTAACCATCAATATCAGCAAGATAAGATGGGTTTTCATTTAATATAGTAACAATGGAATTTAAATAAGCATTAGAAGAAGCTAATAATTTTGAACTTCCTGTTGCAAAGAAAATGTTGCCCGAAGCTTTATTCACTTTTTCTACTACGGCTTGATCAATTACCGGACAACCAAAATTTGATGATGGACCTTTTTCTTTAGGGCATTTATCTTCTTCATCGTTTACGCCATCGCCATCGGCATCAGGAACCGGGCAACCACGGAAACGAACAACCCCCGCTTGATCTGGGCATTGATCTTCTTCATCATTAATACCATCTTTATCTTTATCAGGAATAGGACAACCATTGTATTTACCTAATCCTTTAACATCTGGGCATTTATCATCTTTATCGGCGATGCCATCTCCGTCTTTATCCGGGCAACCTTTTAAAGAAGCTATACCGGCAACATCCGGACAAAGGTCTGATTCATCAGGAACACCATCTTTATCTTTATCCACTACTACAGGAATTATGGGTAAAGCTGCTTTAACTTCAGGTTTTTCTCTACTGATATTTTCAGCAAAACCTAAAGAATAATGCATATTATCTTTAACTACATTAGGCGTAATACTTGCTTTATAAGTTGCTTGTAAGAAGAAATAAGTGGTATTGTTTGCATTCAATTGCAATCCACCACCAATAGGGATGTAAGCGCCAACACGATTGGTATATAAACCTAAACCTGCGCCTACAGATAAATAGGGCGACCACATATTTTCATCCTTTATAGGGCGAATATTTATAGTTGGTTCTAGTTCTAGTCCAATTTCAGTTTTACCTGGTGTGCCATTATAAAGTGCACTGTAATCATGGAAAATAGCGTTCAACTTTGCTGCAAAATCAATTTTAGAAGTAATGCCTCTCCAATATGAGAGCGACAAACCGGCACTCATATCTTTGATATTTAAGGTTGTAGCATTACTATTGCCACCGAAATTTTTTGGTGCATTAAAATCAGAAATGCTGAATCCTATTCCAAATAATTCACCTTTCTTCTTTTCACTTACTTTTTTTGCTTTTTGTGCTTCAGCGTTAATACTGATAAATGCTAAAGCAATTACTCCTAATAAAATGCGCTTCATAAACAGTGTTTGATATTAAATACTATCCTATAGATGTATTCAACAGAAAAATGGATGGCAGAGTCAAAAAATTATTTACCTATAGATTCTGCAAAACCAATTGAATAGAACAAATTGTTACCTACAACATCTGGTGTTAAGGTTGCTTTATATTGTGCTTGTAAAAATAAATAAGTAGTGCTGCTTGCATTAAATTGAACACCAACGCCCAATGGAACATAAGCACCAATTCTATTTGTATATAATCCAACTCCAGCACCTACGGTTATAAAAGGAGCCCACATATTGGCATCTTTAATAGGGCGAATGTTTAAAGTAGGTTCAAATTCTAAACCTATTTCAGTTTTGCCGGGTAAATTGTTGAAAATTGCGCTGTATTCATGGAAAATACCATTCAATTTAGCGGAGAAATCAATTTTTGAAGTAATTCCTTTCCAATAAGAAATGGCTATGCCGGCACTCATATCTTTTATGGCCAATGATTTAGCATTTGAGTTTCCGCCAAAGTTTTTTGGCGCATTAAAATCAGAAAGACTAAAAGAAACTCCAACAAGCGTTCCTTTTTTAACATCTGTTGAAGCTGTTTTTTTCTTTGCGGTTTGAGCAAAAGAAGACAAAGCAATTAATCCTGCTGCGAATAATAAGGTTAGTTTTTGTTTCATAAACATTTTTGGTTTGGTCTGTAAAAACGAGAAATTTTTATAAATTTAACATTTGTAATTGACAAAATTAGCCTAAAAAGCAATAGTATTTTTATTTTTTTCATAGTAGATATAATACATCTATATCTCTTAGCTTTTTACTATTAAAATTT
>JBMOEQ010000088.1:0-11694 GCA_049314655.1 Ferruginibacter sp.
TCAGACCCTATAAAACTTTTACAACACCGGTTTCTGCATCTAGTACTCGTGGCCCATTAAATAGTTATGATGATATTATATTGGATATTTTGTATCCTAAAAGTGTAAGAAGTAATTCTGGTGTAGTGTATACAAACCCGATTACTTTACAGAAATACTATGCAAAAGGCGATCCTTTAAATGCGAGTAGTTCAATGTTATCAAGGGTAGATTCTACTATATTATTAGCTAATCCACGTACCGGAATATTTGCTACTTCACATCAGGGTGATATGGCATATGGTGATGGTGGTTTATCTAAATCTGAAATAGCGATTATTAAAGCTTGGTATTTCAACGATCCTAATATTCCTGATGTTTGGAAGTATGGAACAACCGGATCTGGAATATTCAAATTCAGGAAAACAGGAAATATCATTCAACGCTAATCCCTATTCTCCATTTTAAATTATTTGTTATGAAAAAAATATTGTTAATCATTGCCACAGTAAGCATATTGGCAGGTTTGGCTTCTTGCTACAAGAACAAATATGACCTTACTGATAATACATTAAATTCTCTTCAATTGGTTTCGTTCAGAGACGACGTTGTGCCTATCGTAGTTTCTGGTGCATGTGGTTGCCATAACAATGGTACTACCCGTCAGATTCCATTTGCACACCTCGATACCATATTCTACTCTACCATTTTGTCGCGTTCAGGCATGTTAAGCACAATGGCTAACGGTGGAGCTCACCCCGGAGAAGGAAGTATCTATTTTTCTCCATCTCAAGCCGATATCATTAAGCTTTGGATAGCACAAGGTGCAAAAGATAATTATGTAGCGCCTCCTGTAACAGGTGATGTAGGCTACAATACGAATATTGTACCTATCTATCGTACAGCTTGTAAAGGAAGTTCATGCCATGGTGGTATCGCTATTCCTTTAGATTATACTTCATTAAAAAATGCTTCATCTGCACTTACTACAATGATGGGAAGCCAAGGTAGTAGTGGTCACCCGGGTGGTTCATTAAGTTTAGATGGTACAACAACATCTACATTCTTAGCATGGATTGCTCAAGGATTTAAACCATAGTTCGCAGCAAAACAAAACAACTTTCAACAACAATTTCAATATTATACAATGAAAAAAATACTCTTCACACTGGCTGCCCTACTTGTAGTAGCATTCAGTTTTGCACAAACCTATAAAACAAAAGACGGTTATCTTTATTTCAATCCTAATAAGGATCAAAATAATAAAGAATATGCGGCTGCTAGTAAAGAAGCAACTGCTGTACTTAAAGTAGAAACCGGCGATGTTGCTTTGTTAGTGCCTATGAAAACCTTCCATTTTAATAATGCATTGTTGGAAGAGCACTTTAACGAAAACTACCTACACACTAATAAATATCCTAATGGTACTTATAAAGGTAAATTGGTAGGTTTTAAGCCCGAAATGCTTACAAAAGATGGCGACTATAATATGGTTTCGGAAGGTGTTGTAGTATTACATGGTGTAACGAAGAATTTCAAATCTGCCGTAAAAATGACCGTTAAAGGTAAAACTGCTACGTTCTATTGTAATTTTAAAATTGCTGCAGCAGATTATAATATTGAAATCCCAAGTTTAGTAAAAGGTAAACTTGCAACAGAAACTCCATTAACAGCAACCATTGCTTTTAAACTTAATTAATTTATTAAAAATCTTCACGTATGAAAAAGCTATTATTAATATTAGGCATTGGGCTCTTTGCAAGTCAGTTGGCTATAGCGCAAGACGACTTGTTGGGGGATCTACAAAAAGATGATGCCGCTAAAGTGAAGCAAGAAATTACTACCGCCACTTTTAAAGCTACGCGTATTATCAATATGCATAGTACAGAGATGACTGGTGTAGGAAATCTTCAATTCTTAATCATTCACCATTTTGGTCCAATTTGGCAAGATGGAAAAGGCGTAGATAATTTAGGCCGTTTATTTGGTTTAAATGCAGGATTTGCCAATACTTATATGTCGTTCGACTATTCTCCAAAACATTGGTTGAATTTAGGTGTTGCTTTTACCGGCAATCAAACTTTAGAGGGAACAGCTAAATTTAAATTGATGCGCCAGCAAACAGGGCAGAAAAATTTCCCTGTATCAATTGCATATTTAACAACAGCTCGTGTGAATACTTCAAAAGACAATCCTGCACCAAACGGTTTTGCATGGAACAAATTCACTTATTTACACCAACTATTGGTTGCACGTAAACTCAATGAAAAATTCTCTTTACAATTTAGTCCTAGTATCATCCATAATAACATCACTTCTTATGGATATGATAACAGCAATACTATATTTTCATTAGGATTTGGCGGAAGATATAAATTGTCGGATAAAAAAGCTATTACTTTTGAATATGCGCGTCAGTTGAACATGTATAAAAATGTAATTGACAAAACCGGACAGGTTACTAATTTTACACCCGATTTAATTTCATTGGGTTATGATTGGGATACCGGCGGACACATTTTCCAATTCTTTGTAAGCAGTTCAGCGTTTTCAAGTAATATTCCACAGTTAACTGAAAATACCGCTAAAATTAAACCCGGTAACTTCTCTATTGGTTTTAACTTAAACAGAAGTTATGCCATTAAGAAAATTGTAAAACACAATTAATAAGTTTAATACTACCTTAAAAAGGCTGCTCTTCAGGGCAGCCTTTTTGCTTGTATAGCTTTTGTTTATTTACTTGCAAAAGTGATTGTAGCAATGCTCAATTGGGTGCCAGGCAATTGCATAATAGCATGCCCACAAGCTTCTAATGTTGCGCCTGTAGTAACCACATCATCTACCAATAACACATGTTTGTGGTGCAAAGTAGTTGGGTTTTTAATCACAAATCCTTCAAATACATTTTCCCATCTTTCGGTACGGTGTTTTTTGGTTTGTGTTTCGGTATGCCTGTTTCTGTTTACGATTCCATTTAAGAGGGGTATATTCATTTCCTTTGAAATGCCTTCTCCAATAGCCGCCGCTTGATTGTAGCCACGTTTCTTCTCTTTATCGGGAAATAGTGGTAGCGGAACAACATAATCTATATTACTAAATCGACCGCTTTGTAACATCGATTTTCCGGTTAACTCCCCCAAATAAAACCCAGCTTCGGGCATTTGATTGTATTTTAATTGATGGATGAGCCGCTGTACTAAGGCCTCTTTAGAAAAATAAAACTCACTATGCGCTGCTACGGTGCGAATGCGACCCCAAAATATCTTTTCTATAGGATTGTTAGGCAGATAGGCAAATCCGGTTCTGGGAAGCGCTAAATGGCATTTAATACATATAAATTGTTGTTCACTGAGGATATCGGTTCCACAGGCGGCACAAATTTGCGGATAAAATAGGTGGAGCATATCTTTCATCCATCCACTGGCTTTACTGATCATGCTATAAAAATAGCGCCAATGGATAATTTTGGGGCATCAATACCAGGCGAAAATCTACCTAAAAAAAGAAGATTTTATACCCTCTAAAAGAAGAAAATCAACAGTAGTTTTATGCCTTATTTAAAAATAAAATTTCAGCATATGCTATTTAAATTTTAGATATAGTGTTAGTGTAATTTGGTTCACAACTGTGCATACTGTTTTATATATTTTATTGAAATAAATATTGATACAATTCTTCCACTTTAGCTAAAGCTATAATTTCAATTTGATGTTTTTTTGAAACTGCTTTTGAATTGTATTTACTTACAATGATTTTTTCGAAACCCAATTTTTCTGCTTCAGCAATTCTTTGTTCTATTCTATTCACGGCTCTAATTTCGCCACTTAAACCAACTTCACCTGCAAAGCAATAGCGTTGGTTTACGGGAACATCTTCGTAGCTGCTAAGTAGGGCAGTAACTATTGCTAAGTCAATTGATGGATCTTCTGTTTTTAAACCACCTGCAATATTTACAAAAACATCTTTCATGCCAAATTGAAAGCCACCTCTTTTTTCTAATACCGCCAACAGTAATTGTAAGCGGCGTAAATCGAATCCCGAAACTGTTCTTTGCGGTGTACCATAAACGCTTTGCGTAACTAGAGCTTGGCCTTCTATCAGCAATGGTCTTACGCCTTCGATGGTAGCTGCAATGGCAATGCCGCTCAGTTGTTCTTCTTTTTGTGTGATTAAAATTTCGGAAGGATTATTCACTTGGCGCATGCCTTCTCCGGTCATTTCATAAATGCCTAATTCTGCAGTTGAACCAAATCTATTTTTTAGTGTACGTAAAATTCTATAGGCATAATGTCGATCTCCTTCGAACTGCAAAACCGTGTCTACCATGTGTTCTAGGATTTTTGGACCGGCAATGGTGCCATCTTTTGTGATGTGGCCAATTAAAAATACCGGTGTGTTAGATTCTTTTGCAAAGCGTTGTAATTCTCCGGTACATTCTCTAATTTGGCTAACACTTCCTGCACCACTTTCTACATAGGGTGATTGTAAAGTTTGTATACTATCTACAATGACCAATTGTGGTTTTAATTTTTTTATTTCTTTGAAAATAGTTTGTGTATTGGTTTCGGTAAGCAAATAAAATTGATCATTTAAAATGCCCATTCTATTGCTGCGCATTTTTATTTGTTGTTCGCTTTCTTCTCCGCTTATGTATAAAGTGGTGATGTTTGGAAGTTGTAATCCTACTTGAAGAAATAAAGTTGATTTACCAATACCCGGTTCACCAGCAACCAATACAATACTACCTTCAACTATTCCTCCACCAAGTACTCTATTTAATTCTGCATCTGCAGTAATGATTCTTTTTTCTTCTGCACTTTTTACATCATTGAGCGAAATTGTTTTTGGTCGCGAGGGATCTTTGTAACTGCTCCATTCATCTTTTTCTTTTTTATCTGTTCCTTTTATTACAAGTTCTTCAACGAATGTATTCCATTCATTACACGATGGGCATTTGCCTGCCCATTTTGCACTTTCATATCCACAAGCCTGACAAAAAAAAGCCGATTTCGTTTTACTCATACTGTAAAAGTAAAGGGTAAAAATTAATCTTGATTTTTTAGATGTATCTAATGAAGCAATCAAGATACTTGTAAAAGATGGGGTGGTGCAAAGGGTTTATTCAGAAAGGTAAAACTTCACTTGTTAAAAAGTAAAAGGGTCAGCATTTCTGCTAACCCTTTGTACTTACTAACCCATTAAATTCTATTGCTAAATTACAAATTGCCCCAACATAAAAAAATAAATTTTCTACGATGTGCATAAGTTTTTTTAGTAAATAGAGTAGTTAAGAGGTACTGTGGTTAGTATTTAAAGTATTGATAATCAATTTTATAGATTCGTTTTTTTTGAGCTGCTTCTAACGTTCATCCGTACTTGAAAATAAAATTTAATGACAATTTTATTTGGTTTATATTATAAACTACTTTATGTTTGTGTTCTATTTGACTACAATGAAAAAGTTTATAACCATCTGCTGCATATTGTTATCTACTACTGCTATTGCACAGGTAACCATTTCGGGACGTATTAGAGATAATCGAAATAAGTTATTGTCGGGCGTGAGTATTACAATTAAGAATTCTTATGATGGCACTGTAAGCGACTCATCAGGTAACTTTTCTTTTATAACCGAAGAAAAGGGCAATTTGGAATTAGAAGCCAGTTTAACAGGTTATAGATCTGCAAGTCAGCAAATTGTTGTTCAGCAAATGAATGTTCAAGTTGACTTAGTTTTAAAGGAATTGGTTACCGAACTAAAGGCTGTAGTAATATCTGCAGGGGCATTTGAAGCAAGTGATAAGGCAAAAGGAGCCGTTTTAAGCTCATTAGACATTGTAACCACCCCAAGTGCCAACGGAGATTTAACTAGTGCTTTTAAATCGTTGCCAGGTACTCAGCAAGTGGGTGAAAGTGAGGGGCTATTTGTACGAGGAGGTTCTGCTGCTGAAAGTAAAATATACATTGATGGCAACTTGGTGAATAATTTTTTCTATTCTAGTACACCCGGTATTGCTACTAGAGGAAGATTTAATCCATTTTTATTTAAAGGTACCATTTTCAGCTCCGGAGGCTATTCTGCATTGTACGGACAAGCCTTATCGGCAGCACTTATCCTAGAAAGTACCGATCTTCCGGAAAGAACTCAAGCCGATTTAAGCATTTCTGTGGTTGGCATCGGCGGTGGTATTCAAAAATTGGCAAAAAATAAAAAGGCTTCTTGGGGCGTTTCCTATAATTATACCAATTTGTGGTTAGCCTTTAATTTAATTAAACAAGGCCCCGATTTTTTTAAAATTCCTGTAGCCCACCAAGCAGATGCCAATTTTAGAATCAAAACCAAAAAAGGCGGATTTCTTAAATACTTTGGTTATTTCAGTGGCAATAAAGTTGGTTTTAGAGATACCGATATAGATTCTCTTCAACTCAACAATGCTTTTCGATTAAAGAACTTCAATACTTATCATAATTTGTCTCTAAAAGATAAATTGGGAAAAGGGTGGCGTATCAATGCCGGCATTAGTTTTAGTACCAATAAAGATGCTATTCAAAACGAATTACAGGATGCAGCCAACCAACCTACCACCATTGTAAATCCAATTTTCTATGCATTTAAAAATTTTACGGTAGATAATCAGGCGCAATATGCTCAAGCAAGGGTAGTGTTGGAAAAGAAATTAAAAGGCATTTCTGCTATTCGATTTGGTACAGATTATTTTTATAGCAATGAGAAATCGATTTATACTTTGTATAATGGATTTAAAGTAAACGAAACCGTAACCGATCATTTAAATGCAGGTTTTGCAGAAGCAGATATTTACCTTACCAATAACCTAGCTGCAAAAGCAGGTATTAGAACAGAACATTCTTCATTAATGAATAGATGGAATGTTGCACCAAGATTATCTGTAGCATATAAAATTGCTGAAAAAACACAGGCGTCATTTGCGTATGGCATTTTCTATCAAAATCCAGAAAGAAGATTTTTGCCAACTGCTGCATCCATCAATTATTCTAAAGCCAGTCATTATATACTTCAGTTTACCCGACAAACTACGGATCAAATTTTTAGAACAGAATTGTTTTATAAGCAATACGATCAATTGTTTAAAACCGATTTCAATTCGGTTGGAAGAGAAGTAATCAGCAACAATAACGGAACCGGTTATGCGAAAGGATTGGAGTTGTTTTGGCGAGATAAGAAAACCTTCAAGAATGTAGATTATTGGTTTTCGTATTCCTATCTCGATACCAAAAGAGATTACCTTAATTTTCCTGCTTCAACACAACCTTCTTTTGCCGCTAACCATACCGCTGCATTTGTTTTTAAACGTTTTGTTTTGCCTTGGAAAACCGGATTTAATGTGAGTTACAATTTTGCTAGCGGCAGACCGTATTATAGAATAGCATACGATCAAACAGTTTCTAAAATGGTATTTACCGATATGGGCAAAACCATCAACTATAACAGCTTAAGTTTTAGTGTAAACTACCTGCCCAATTTAGGTGCTAAGGATAAGAAGGCTTTTGTGGTTTGGGTTTTGGGGGTAAATAATGTACTTGGACAAAAGCAAATATTCAATTACAATTACAATAATGATGGCTCTCGAAAAGTAGCAGTATTGCCGCCGAGTAAACGATTTGTATTTATAGGCTGTTTCTTAAGCTTTGGTATAGATCGTACACAAGATGCCATCAATAACAATTTATAAAATAATGTATTTTTTATAACCTTAAAAATTAAAGTATGTCTAATTACAATGATGTTCCAGATGGTAAAGATCCTGTCATTTGGAACCAAGCAAAACGCAGAGCAGGCTTTAAAGTTCATGCCTTAGTATATTTATTGGTCAATCTGTTTTTATGGGCTTCTTGGTATTTTTCGGGTACAGATTTTGTGCAATCCGAAGGTATTATTCGCCATAAACCATGGCCGCTTTTTACAACTTTGGGTTGGGGGTTAGGACTTGCTTTTCATTTTGCGAGTGCGTATCTTTTTCCAAATTTTAATTCGGTTGAAAAGGAATACGAACAATTAATTTCAAAAAAATAAAATCATCCTTTAAATATTTCTATCATGAAAAAATTAGTATTGATAAGCTTAGCGTTTTTGTTTATTGGTTCTGCCAATGCACAAAGTGAAAAATATTTGGCAGCAATGAAAAAAAGTATAGCTGCAATAGACAGTAGTTTTAAAAATCCCTCTAGCTTACTAAAGCTTGCGGCACAGTTTGAACGTATTGCCATTGTTGAAAAAAACCAATGGTTACCCTATTATTATGCAGCATTTTGCGAAGTAAATTATGGTTTCATGGAACAAGATAAAAGTTTAATTGATGGTTTTGCAGATAAGGCCACACTTTTGATTAATGTTGCAGATTCTTTAAGCCCATCTAATTCCGAAATTTCATGTATCAAAAGTATGATTGCCAGTTGCCACATGATGGTAAATCCTATGCAACGTTGGGCAGAATATGGCCCGGCTAGCAATGCAGCTATGGAAGCAGCGATGCAGCAAGATGCCACCAATCCGCGACCCTACTTTTTAAAAGGACAAGGATTGATGTATACACCGGAAAACTTTGGTGGCGGTTGCAAAACTGCAAAACCGGTATTGGAAATTGCGGCGGCTAAATTTGCAACTTTTAAGCCTGCTGATGAAATGTATCCTACCTGGGGAAAAGAAATTGTTGAGGGTTTATTACAACAGTGCAAATAAATGATTGGATAAATTGTGATTATATTTTTAATGATGGAAAATTTTAATGCATGCAAGGAGACGAAAAATTAACCGGAGAACAAAGTTTGGAAATCATTCAACAAATGATTCACCAGGCTAAAAACACGTATCACGAAAAAGGCATTGGGCCTATTTTATGGGGTACTGTAATTACCTTTTGTAGTTTAATGACTTTTGCACAAATACATTATCATTTTAAACTTCCATTTGATATTTGGTGGTTAACCTTTGTAGCTATACTGCCTCAAATCATTATTGTAAATAAGGAAAAAAAGCAAAGAAAAGTACGTACCCATATGGATACGGTAATGGATTATGTGTGGACATGTTTTGGCTTCTCCATTTTCATACTCATTTTCATCAACGGCAATGTTTTGTATAACCTGGCGCCCATTACACAGCATTATAAAGAGCATGTTGGTCCGGTATTGGGTTTTAGAAACTTTCAAACCTCTTATTTTTTATTGTTGTACGGCATTCCTACCATTATAACCGGTGGTATTACAAACCTAAAGCCCATGCTGTATGGAGGTATTTTATGTTGGGTTTTAGCTGTAGTAACCGTGTACACCAATGCTGAAATGGATATGCTATTAACTGCTTTGGCAGCAACTTGTGCATGGTTAATACCTGGAATTATTTTGTGGAGAAAAATGAAAATGCATAAAGCTTGCTAATGTTTAAAGAACTCGATCCTATATTACATGCTCAACTTCGCTTAGCAGTAATGAGTTTACTCATTAGTGTAAAGGAAGCGGAATTTACTTTTTTGCGAGAAAAAACCAATTCTACTGCCGGTAATTTAAGTGTGCAATTGGGCAAATTAAAAGATGCTGGATATATTGAAATCACCAAACAGTTTAAAGACAATTACCCACAAACCAATTGTAAGATTACGATTAAAGGGATTGATGCTTTTGAACAATATGTAATAGCATTAAAAGCTTATATGAATCCGGACGTATAACTATATAACCTTAGTCGTTGTAGTTTTTATATTGATTGTCGTTTTCTTCTTTATAAAATTCAAGGGCACTTTTTCTTTTTTCGTACAACATTATTTTAAGTTGTTTTTGAAACTGTGGCAACAACGGTTCGGTATCCTTGATTTTTTTATCTGTCATTTTGCAAAAAGAAAAATCACTACTTACTTCATTTAAGGATAGCGGCTGCATTCCACTAATGCCAATTTTCCAATCGTCGGATTTTTTAATGCGGTATTTAAAAAAGTAAACCCTACCCAATTTATTTAAAGATTGAATTTGTTGCGTACTTATCAATTCGATAGAATCTACTGCATTGTAATTTTTATCATTTAACAAGTAGCTTTTTGCCAAAAGTAACTGTTGCTTAAAAGCTGCAGGAAATTTATTGGTAATGCCATGTTTTTCAAACAAGGTATATAAGATGCCCCGGGTTAGGTCGTTGGCTGCTATACGCTCTACTAAGCTATCGGCAACGGGTTTGTCTTTACTTAACATCAACGCAATAGTGTTACGTTGAATATTGCCGTTTTTAAATTGCAAGAGTTTTGAAAAGAAGGATTGCACTTGTGCTTGCTCATCATAAAAAGGAATCAATAAAGCGGCGTATTCATCTAGCTTTGTTTTTTCAAATACATTTTCGTAGTTTCTTTCTGCATTATTGGGCTTAAGTTTATAGGCATTGCCTTGTATTTTTTCTTCTTTTGCCCATTGTTTTTTCAACTCAATTTTTGCATTAAATAAAATTTTAGAAAAGTAAGGTTCATATTGATGCGGTAAGATGTAACCACTATCAACGCCTTTAATGAGTAAATTCATAATGGGCGCCTTATAATCATCTAATGCGGTAAGCTCTAAAATATCCGGAAAAATTGCGGCTGCATGTTGGATAGAATCATTTAAACTCAACAATAAATTGCTGTATTCATCTTCATTTTCAAAAATTGGTGGATCGGCTAAAATGTATTTTTTAAATTGTTGAAAAGATGCTTTAGTTTGCTGGTGTGCGAAGGCTGCTAACAGTGCATTCTTAAAAACAGTAGTATCTCCAACGGCTACATACAATTGTTCTAAAATAGGCAATATGATAGCATTGGAAGGATCATTGATATACCCCAACTCATCTATTAACTTACTTTTTATATCAAAATAATCGGCATCATTGGCCGAAAGCGATTGCATTGATTTTAATAATGTAGGCACACCTTTTTTTCCATAAGTGATATAAGGTATAAGTTTTCTAGTGGTAGATTTTATGGTGCTATCCTTACTGGTGAAGTGGGTATAAAAGCTATCCATTTTTGAGGTAAAAATACTTTGCGAACCGGGTACAGATAATGGCGTAAAACTTGAATAAAAATGTTGTATAAAATCATTTCTAATTCCGGCGCTATCTGTAAGTGCAAGTACATTATATAAATAATTGTCTTTAATCATCGATTGGCGCATCAAAATTGTAGATGTTGCTGTATCGGTGAAATAAAAGCAATAGCCCAAGCAACCATTTTTTGCAGCAAGGGTATCGGTTTTCAGCAAATGATAATCGCCATAATTACTGTAATGCTTTAATTCGTCTTTCCAAAATTGAAGGGTATCGGAAATGCTATAATATTGAGGATATTTACGAATACCGATGGTTATTTTTTCTCCTGTATTTTCATTTTTAAAATGAACTGTTTTTACGTTTGGCCAATAATTTTTTTCGGGCTCATCACTGCGAAGCATTTCCGAAGTAGTTTTTTCAATTTTTGCTCTATAAATAGGATCAATTAATGGTTGAACAGGGGTTTGAACACTGAAATGATAAAAAGTATCAACATAAGTTTGTTTATTTGGATAAGTATAATCTAATGCTACAAAACTGTTGAAAAAATTCGTCCATCCGGGTTGTTCCTTCTTTCCTTTTATAGCAAGTATGTAATAGTCGGCCCCAATATTTAAGAGTCGTGCTTTTACAATACTGCTGTCTTTCAATTTTTCTACAATTTCTAA
>JBMOEQ010000089.1:0-11506 GCA_049314655.1 Ferruginibacter sp.
TGAAACTGTTGCGCACAATATGTCCTTTGGTAAAGATGATGCAACACAAGAAGATATAATTGCTGCAGCTCAAAAAGCCGCAATTCATCAAGAAATTGAAGGCTTTGCCAATGGATATGAAACCATGATTGGTGAGCGGGGAGTAACCTTAAGTGGCGGTCAAAAGCAGCGAATTTCTATTGCTCGGGCATTTATTAAAAATCCATCTATTATTATATTCGACGATTGTTTAAGTGCAGTAGATGCTCGAACAGAAAATGCCATTATTTCTAGTTTAAATAGTTTTTTAGTAGATAAAACATCATTGATTATCACCCATCGTATATTTTATTTGTTGAACTTTGATAAAATAATTGTGCTTGAAAATGGAACTATCGTTGAACAAGGTACCCACGATCAACTGCTTCATTTAAATGGGTACTATGCCGAAATGTACAATAGGCAACAGTTGCAGGAAAAATTGCCCGAGCAATAGATGGTTATTTTTATGTATAACCCTAAATAATTCCGTGAATAATAAAGTAGTTTTTTTTGCTATTTCAAAAACAACTTTATCTTTGTTATCGATATAATTTTATCAAACCGAAAATAATTTAAACTGTGGCGTACGAAAACAACGACAAAAAAATGGATAGTGTTTACAGCAAACGCATCCGAGCTGGGAAACGTAGAACTTACTTTTTTGATGTAAGAGAAACTCGTGGAAGTGATTATTACTTAACCATTACAGAGAGTAGAAAAAGATTTGACTCGGAAGGATACGACCGTCATAAGATTTTTTTATACAAAGAAGATTTTAATAAATTTATTAAAGGCTTAATTGAAGCGGTTGATTTTGTGAAAACAGATTTAATGCCCGATTTTGATTTTGATGCTTTCAACCACGATACTCCATATGAGGGTGAAGAAGGTGGCAGTCAAGAAGGTGGTTATGTTGCCGCTCAAGCTGTTGCAGAACAAGTTACTGAAGCTCCTGAAGTAGTAGCTCCGGTTCAGGATCCTGCTCCCGAAGAAACTCCTGCTCCTGATACACATTCGGCACCTGGTGCACACGAAGAAGTAGATAAATGGTAATAACTTAACTTAATTCAATAAAAAAATCGGCTTCTATATGGAGCCGATTTTTCTTTTGTAGCTGTAGAATTTTATTATACTTCGTATTATCGCATTTGTTTAAATGCATTGATAAGTCCATTCGTAGAACTATCATGACTCGTAATTTTCCCATCATCTTGTAACTCTGGTAAAATCTTATTGGCCAAAATCTTACCTAACTCAACGCCCCATTGATCAAAGCTGTAGATATTCCAAATAATTCCTTGAACAAAAATTTTATGTTCGTACAAAGCTATTAACTCCCCTAAAGTAAAGGGTGTTATTTGTTTTACTAAAAATGAATTGGTGGGCCTATTTCCTGTAAATACTCTATATGGATTTTCGTGTGTAGCGCCATTCATTAAAGCTTCAGTTTGCGCAAAGAAATTACTCATCAATTTTAAGTGATGGTCTCCGGTTGGATTGTGACTTTGCGCTACACCAATAAAATCGCAAGGTATCATTTGTGTACCTTGATGTATCAATTGATAAAACGCATGCTGACCATTTGTTCCGGGCTCGCCCCAAATAACCGGCCCCGTTGTATAGTTAACCGGCATTTGATTTCTATCAATATACTTCCCATTGCTTTCCATATTTCCTTGTTGAAAATAAGCTGCAAAACGGTGCATATATTGATCATAAGGTAAAATGGCTTCACTAGAGGCGCCATAAAAATTAGTATGCCAAATGCCAATCATTGCCATCAATACCGGAATATTATGTGAATAATCGGTATCCTTGAAATGTTTGTCGGCATGATGGGCACCTTTTAATAGTTGCTCAAAATTTTCATAGCCAATGGTTAGTGCTATAGATAAACCAATGGCACTCCATAAACTGTATCTTCCACCAACCCAGTCCCAAAATCCAAACATGTTTTTTGGGTCGATGCCAAATTGTACAACTGCATCTTTATTGGTACTTAGCGCAGCAAAATGTTTACTTACGTGCGCTTCATCTTTTACGTTATCTAAAAACCAATTTCTTGCGGTATGCGCATTGGTCATGGTTTCTTGTGTAGTAAATGTTTTTGAAGCGATTAAAAACAGCGTTTCATCGGCTTTAACTTTTTTTAAAGTTTCAACAATATGCGTTCCATCAATATTGCTTACAAAATAAGTTTCAATACCATCTACCCAATATGGTTTTAAAGCTTCTGTAACCATAACCGGACCTAAATCGCTTCCACCAATACCAATATTTACAATGTATTTAATGGGTTTTCCGGTATATCCTTTCCAAGTGCCTGAGTGAATCTCTGCACAAAAAGCTTTCATTTGTTGTAATACAGCTTGTACATCTGGAATGATATTTTTTCCATCAACAATAACTTCTTTTTCTGTGAAATTTCGAAGCGCCGTATGTAAAACTGCACGATTTTCTGTTTCATTAATTACTTCTCCCTTGAACATGGCATCTGTTGCAGTTTTCAACTTACATTCTTCTGCCAATTGAAACAGTAAATCCAAGGTTTCTTTGGTAATTAAATTTTTAGAATAATCGAAAACGATATCTTCAATACACATTGAAAATTCGTTGAAACGATTGGGATTAGCTTCAAATAATGATTTAATTGTTGCTGAATCTAAATTGGTTTTATGAGCTTGAAGTGCTTGCCAAGCAGTAGTTTGAGTTGGGTTAATTTTGGGTAACATTATAGTGCAATTCTGTGAGAAATAAATTTTTGAAGCGCTAAGTTATTATAGTAAAATGGGTATTGTGGTAACCTGCTTCAATTTCTTGAATGATTTTTATCAGTCTACTATAAAAATAGGGTGATATATAGAATTGTTTTAAAGTCTTCTGGTTAACATGCCTCTAATGCCCATATCTACCACCGAATCTCCGGCAAGCGGATCAAAAGTTCCATTGGCATCAACATCTTTCCATTCAAAACTTTTATTGATAGAGAAAGATACTTCTATATTTATATCGGCTGTTTCTGTTCCAGAGATAACTAGGGGAGCACCAAATTGTCCGGTTACAACACAAGATCCTGAAGGGATGGGAGAAGTAGCAAATAGTGGATTAGGAACGGTTGTTGCTCCGGGAGGCGCTTGTCCGCTTCGTACCAAACCAAATCCTGCAAAATTACCTTCCACTGCCCAATAACCTTGGTCTTTGTTTGCATTTACAATTACAGTAGAATCTTTGATAACAAAGTTTGGAATATACGTTCTAAACCCAATAAAAGAAGAAACCGTTGCATTGGTTGAAACACCTAATCCATTAACGGTAATATCGTATTGTTGATAAGCAATTGAAACCCTTAACCAATTATACGAACCGGCAGCAAAACTGTTGATTGGAACAGATAAAAATACTTCGCCATTGGCTTTTGGATTCATTTGGGTGAAATCTATTGCCGTTGCACCTCCAGTTGTAACTTCAGGAGCATGGAATAATACTGTACCGGCTCCTAAAGCAGTAAATGGATCTTTTGTTATTTCGAGATAATGCGCACTGAGTAATTTAAACCGGGGCGATTGAGCTGCATTGCCAACGGGTATAACAGCGGGTTGTCCTAAGCCATTTAACCTTACTTGAGTAGAATCGAATTTATAAATGAAATTAATTTTTGCCGTGGTTGGCGTTCCTCCATTTTCAATACTTATTTCTTTTTGACAAGAAATAAAGGTTATAGCAATAACAGCAAAAGCAAATAAGTATTTCATATTTTTAATTTAAATTAAGTAATAGGAGCGAAAAATCAATTATAATGCCTCAATTGTTTGAAGTGAATATATTAGCATTTCTTTAGTAAACCCTAAATGAGTTACAAATCTTATTTGATTGGGGGAAATAGCAATAGTTAATATTCCCTTTTCTTCAAGTAATGCTTGCAGTTGAGGCGCTATATATGGGTTTTTAATTTCAGCAATTACAATATTTGTTTCAACAGGCATTATTTCACCGATGAATGATTTTTTCGATAACGCTAAAGACAAAGCTTTTGCATGATTATGATCTTCTTCCAATCGTTGAATGTTATTTTCCAATGCAAATAAACCTGCGGCAGCTAAATAACCGGCTTGTCGCATTCCGCCTCCAAATATCTTTCTTATTCTGCGGGCTTTTTGAATATATGTTTTTTTACCTAAAAGAACGCTACCTACAGGGCAACCCAACCCTTTGCTAAAGCAAACAGAAATACTATCGAATATTTCTCCATATTGAGTCGGGGTTTCATTATTGGCGATGAGTGCATTCCAAATTCTTGCTCCATCGAGATGTAAGTTTAAATTATTTTTTAAACAAACCTCCTTAATCAATTGAATTTCATTGTAATTATAACAAGCGCCGCCACCTCTATTAGCTGTATTTTCTAAACTTACCAAACGGGTTGGGGCTTTGTGAATGTCATTTGGGTTTATATGAGCTTCTACTTGGGCAGCAGTAATTCTGCCTCTATCGCCCTGTATGGGTTTAACTTGGCATCCACTATTAAACGCTATGCCTCCACCTTCGTAGATATAAACATGACTTAAAGTTTCGCAAATTACTTCTTCACCGGGTTGTGTATGGGCTTTGATGCCAATTTGGTTGGTCATGGTACCACTCGGACAAAACAATCCGGCTTCCATTTTAAATAAATCGGCCGTCTGTTTTTCTAATAAGTTAATGGATGGGTCTTCTCCAAAAACATCATCTCCAACAGATGCTTTCATCATGGCTTCCAGCATACGGGCATCGGGCTGGGTAAAGGTGTCTGAGCGTAAATCTGCATGGTTCATAACCTCTAAGTTACTCATCCCAAATAAATAACCCTAAAATTGAGGATTGTTTCTTATGATAATCTGTTGAAAAGCTTATCCATACTGCATTATAATGTTCTCCACATCATTTATATAAATGTGTAAAAAAATGCTGAAATATGCCCTTTTTAATCCCTTCAAAACGACTAAAATTCGGTACTTTCGCAGTCGATAATTTATTATGGAAAATAACGAACAATTGAATGACGATCAGCTTCCTGTAAATGATGGAGGCGCAAGCAGTAACCGTGGAAAAATTATACCGGTTAACATCGAAGAACAAATGAAAACGGCCTACATCGATTACTCTATGAGTGTAATTGTTGGTAGAGCTTTACCGGATGTAAGAGATGGTTTAAAACCCGTTCATCGCCGTGTTTTATTTGGCATGAGCGAATTAAGTAATACCAGCAACAAGCCGTATAAAAAAAGTGCACGTATTGTAGGAGAGGTGATGGGTAAATTTCACCCGCATGGAGATGCTTCTATTTACGATACAATGGTACGTATGGCGCAAGAATGGAGTATGCGGTATATGCTTATAGATGGACAGGGTAATTTTGGTAGTCAGGATGGCGACCCACCGGCAGCTATGCGTTATACCGAGGTGCGTATGCAAAAGTTTGCAGAAGCCTTGTTGGAAGATATTGATAAAGAAACGGTTGATTTTCAATTGAATTTTGATGATTCTTTGCAAGAGCCAACTGTATTGCCAACACGAATTCCTCAATTATTATTGAATGGCGCTAGTGGTATTGCGGTAGGTATGGCTACCAATATGATGCCACACAATCTTACCGAAGTGGTAGATGGTTGTATTGCTTATATAGATAATAGAGAGATTACGATTGATGAATTGATTCAATTTGTAAAAGCTCCGGATTTTCCAACAGGAGGTATCATCTATGGATTTGAAGGTATTCGCCAAGCATTTCATACCGGAAGAGGCAGGGTAGTATTACGTGGAAAAACTAATATTGAAACCGATAGCAAAGGGAGAGAGAAAATCATCATTACTGAAGTACCTTATCAAGTAAACCGAGATATGCTCACGCAAAAAATCGGTGATTTGATCAATGATAAAGCTATTGAAGGTATATCTGATGTTAACAATGAAAGTAACAATAAAGAAGGGACTCGAATTGTTGTTGAACTGAAGAAAGATGTTGTTGCTCAAGTTATTATCAATCAATTATTTAAACTTACCGAGCTACAAACATCTTACGGTATCAATAACGTGGCTTTGGTAAAAGGCCGCCCAAGAATTCTTAACCTGAAAGATTTAATTTCAGAATTTATCGAATTCCGTCACGAAGTGGTGGTTAGGCGTACTAAATATGAGCTTAAAAAAGCATTAGAAAGAGCGCATATTTTAGAAGGATACATCATTGCGCTAGATAATTTAGATGCAGTGATTAAATTGATTCGTGAATCCTCTACGCCAAATATTGCCCAGGAAGGATTGATTACGCAATTTGGTATGTCTGAAATCCAATCTAAAGCAGTTTTAGAATTAAGATTGCAGCGTTTAACCGGAATGGAAATCGACAAAATCCGTGAAGAACACGCTGAAATCATGCGTTTAATTGAAAGATTGAAGGAAATTTTGGCCAATGAAGGATTGCGTTTTCAAATTATTAAAGACGAATTGGCCGAAATCAGGGCAAAATTTGGTGATTTGCGTAAATCAGAAATTGTTTATGCCGATGATGAAATTAGAATGCTCGATTTAATTGAGGATGAAGATGTTGTGGTTACCATATCTAATTTGGGTTATATCAAACGTACTTCTTCAAGCGAGTATCGCCAACAAAGAAGAGGCGGGCGAGGTGCGAGAGGCAGTAGTACTCGCCAGGAAGATTATATTGTTCACTTGTTTGTAGCTTCTACGCATCATACCTTATTGTTCTTTACCGAAAAAGGTAGATGTTATTGGTTACCGGTTTATCAAATTCCGGAAGGCGATAAAACCAGTAAAGGTAGAGCCATACAAAATATGATTCAAATTCCGCCTGATGATAAGGTAAGAGCTATCATTGACATCAAGCATTTGGATGATGAGGAGTATGTTAATGGCCATTATATCGTTTTATGTACCAAAAAAGGCATTATTAAAAAGACTGATTTGAAAGATTTCAGTCGCCCACGTCAAACCGGCATCAACGCCATCAATATTCTAGAAGGCGATCAGTTATTAGAAGCTAAATTAACCGATGGCAATAGTGAAATTATCATGGCAGTGAAGAGCGGAAGGGCGATTCGTTTTGCTGAAGAAAAAGTAAGATCAACAGGAAGAGGTGGTATTGGGGTATTTGGTATTGAAGTAGATGATGAAAAAGATGCTGTTGTTGGAATGGTATGTGTAAATAGAGAGGATAAGTCGAGAACCATTTTAGTAGTGAGTGAAAAAGGCTATGGTAAGCGTACTGCTTTAGATGATGCCGAAAGTGGAGAAGCCAATTACAGAATTACCAATAGAGGCGGTAAAGGGGTTAAAACCATCAATGTAACTGAAAAAACCGGCTCATTAGTTGGATTGTTAGATGTTACAGAAAAAGAAGATTTGATGATTACCTGTGTAAGTGGCATCACCATTAGGATGAGTGTTGCTAGTGTTAGCGAACAAGGTAGAGCAACCCAAGGGGTTAAATTGATACGTGTTAATGAAGGGGATGAAATTGCTGCAATCACCAAATTAGATGAACAAGAGGAAGAAGAAGTTGTGATAAGTTCGGAAGAATCTACAGAAACACCATCTGATGAAGCTGGTACAAATTCGACTGAAACAGAACCTACTGATCCTGTTGTAGAATAATTGTAATAAATTGTAAATTAATTATTTACAAAAGTTGTTTACAATATTAATAGAACTATTGTTAAATATTTAAATTGTTCGTAACTCAATTAATTTCAATTAATTATGTTGTTTAAGCGAATAAAATATTTAACAATAGTTTTTTTATGTATAGTATTGAGTGCTTTAAATGGAATTTCGCAAAGTTTAGATTCCATTAAAAGCTATAAAGAACAACGGAAAATGATACCGGCCGTTTATGGCATCAACGAATATCTTTCACAATTTCCTCAAAATGTTGAAGCTTGGTTATTGAAAGCGGAGATATACGACCTTTTAAATGCCGATGCTCGGTATAGCGATTTAGTAGTAGATAGCAGAATGGATGCATTGAATAGTTTACAAGAAGCTAAACGTATAGATGCTCATTTTACCGACTCAGTATTAAGTTCCTATAAATATTCAATTTTATTTAATATATACAATGGATATATAAGTGATGGGATAGCCATTTACAATTCTGTTGTAATTCAGGGGGCAGCTCAGGATAGATATTTAACTGCATTACAAAAGTTTACCAATGCCGAAAGAGTGGGAAAAATGCTTCAATTTTACCACCAAATTCCAATTTTAGATACAAATTTGACGTTTTTTATTGCTAAATCGGCTATTCAAGCAAAAAAGGAGGCAATTGCATTGAATATGTCGCAACTCATTACAAAGGCTAAAATAAAATCAACCAGTATTGGTGGAACTACGGTTTCAATATATGAGTGGTTAGCATTTTACTACAGATCTCATGGTTTGATGGCTCAATTGGAAGATTTGAGTAATTTGAGTGTACAGTTATTCACAGAACAAGAGCATACATATTTCTATTTAAACCTTATAGATGCTTACCGAAAGGCAAGCAATTGGGATAAATTACTATTAACTTACAGTAAAGCAATGCATTATGCTTCATTTAAAATCAACTACGAATCCGTTTATTTAAAGGAACTCTATCAGCTGGTTTATTTTACCAAGGATTTTAAATCAACAATATCCCTAAGAAAAAAACTTAAGTCTGATTTAGAAAATTTTCTAAAAAAATCAACCAATTCTAATCAACTACAAGCATCCAGTATTGTATTGGCAAAAGTGTATATCAATGAATCAAAATTGGTTCCGGCGATGAAAAAGCAATACTTAGGGAAGGGTAAATATTTGTTAGAAAGTTTGATACAATCTAAAAATTTAAATCCCGAATCGGATAGGGTACAAATTCAATCCTTGTTATATGCTATTTCGGTTTCACTAAATGATGAAGCAGGCATAAAGTTATATCAACAGAATAAGTTGAAATAGGAATTGTTTTCTTTAATATTCTACTTAACATAATGTTAATTATAGGTAAAATATACATTTTGAAATCCCTCGATATAAGTCTACTTTTAACCCCATGAATAACGACAATATCAACCTTCCTCATATCCTTAATCGATTCGGATTCAATGCATTAAATGAAATGCAGGAAGCTTCTATAGCATCAATCGACCAAAATGCCGAAACCATTTTAATGGCCAATACAGGTTCGGGCAAAACATTAGCCTATTTAATTCCGCTTATTGCCAGATTACAAAAGGAAAATTCCAACGTTCAGGCTTTAATATTAGCGCCTTCTAGAGAATTAGCTCAACAGATTGATGAAGTGTATCGCAAAATACAATCGGGTTTTAAAGTTACCTGTTGTTATGGCGGACATAAGCGTGAAATTGAAGAAAACAGTTTAAAAACTATACCGTCGGTTATTATTGGTACTACGGGCCGAATTGCCGACCATATTCGTAGAAAGAATTTTGATCCTTCTACGATACATTTCCTAGTTATAGACGAATACGATAAGATGCTAGAATTAGGTTTTACGGAGGAAATGAAATTCATCGTTGAATCTTTAACGAATCTGGATAGAAAAGTTTTGGTTTCAGCAACGGCAGAATCGGCTTTATCGCCATTTTTAAAAATTAGCAATCCTTCTTTGGTTACGTTTAATAGTCCAATTATTGAAAAACCAGAAGCCGACGAATTGGTGGTGATGAGTTTAAAATCGCCTACCGAGGAAAAATTAGAAACCGCGTTTAAGTTGCTTTGTCATATTAACAATAAATCATCTATTGTATTTTGTAACCATAGAGAAACGGTTGAACGGGTGCACCAGTATTTCCTAGATCATGGTTTGGTATCAGTATTTTATCATGGTGCAATGGAACAACACGACCGTGAAGTTGCTATGGTGAAGTTTAAAAACGGCACTTCTAATATATTGGTAACTACCGATTTAGCTTCTAGAGGTTTGGATATTGCCGATTTGAAGTATGTAATTCATTATCAATTACCAACTACAGAAGCTATCTTAACACATAGAAACGGAAGAACGGCTCGTATGGAAGCCGGTGGTAAATCTATATTATTGTTATCCGGTAAAGAATACATTCCACCTTATATTACAACAGAAGTTGTTGAATATCAATTGCCTGATCATGTTGAAGTTCCTGAAAAACCAAAATGGTCTACACTTTTTATTGATGCTGGGAAGAAAGATAAAGTCAACAAAATAGATGTGGTTGGCTTTTTATCTCAAAAAGGCAATCTTAAGAAAGAAGATTTGGGATTGGTTGAAATATGGGATTTTACAGCATTTGCGGCAATACGTAAAAACAAAATCGGAGCTGTTTTAGAATTGATTAAAGACGAAAAAATTAAGAACAAGAAAGTTAAAATGGCCATTGCCCGATAACATCTTTTTGTAATTTAATCTCTTGGAGGTGGAGGTCTTTCGCCATCTTTAAGAGGTGGAGGCGGTTCATTATCAAATTTCGGGTCGTTTCTTCTTCTTCCTCCTTCTCTTGGTCCAAATCCTGGGCCCGGACCTCTTCCTTGAGCGCCTAATGTTCTAATCAACTCAACAATTACAGTGTCAAATTTGGGCAATTGATCAGGCGTGCATATTTTCTTAATGTCTTGAAAATGCTTGAAATTCAATATATCTATTTGTGCAATGATTGCTGTATTTTTTTGGGCATATACATTTAATAAACTATCATTTGGCTCGTTTTTAAGTAATCCAAAAAATTGATCCCTGCTTTTTTTTAGTGAATCTTGTAATAAGCGGGCATTGGTTCTATGTGCATCCTTTAGTTTAGTGAATGCCAATTTTTGACTGCTATCAAAATTGAGCGATTGAATTAAGTACTCAAACCCTGGTCCGTTTTTAGGCCCATTTTTGAATTGTGCTTCTTCATTTTTATGTGCTGTCCATAAAAATATTAACACTGTTATATTAACGAGTAGTAATATCAATGTACCAATTCCAAGCCATTTATAGTTTAATAATTTCATGTGTGTATTATTCGTAAACGCTATATTGGTTGTTTAATCCATATTCTTGAGTTACAGATTCTATAGTTTGATTTGAATGTTTGGGCATTATATCATTTTGAATAGAATTGAATTGTTTCAATATCAATAAGTTAAAAACTAAAGCTGCAACTAGTAATCCGCTTAAATAAGCAGGTTTAAATAAGAAAAATGTGCTTTTGGGTTGATTATAATCCCTTTCTAATTTGGCTTTCAATTTTGCGTAAAAGAAATCCGGTGCAGGAATAGGTTGAACATTATCCAAACTATGCCATAAATGTTCTATATCGGGCTTTTGTTGTTTGTTCATTGTTTGGCTATTTAGTAATTCTATTAGTTAGACGATAGTTTTTTTTATTTCCTTCTCTATGAAAAAGATTTATTGCTTTTCTAACAATTTTTTGAGTGATTGCTTGGCTCTTTGCAATAAGGAATCAACTGCACTTTCTGATGTTTCTAAGAT
>JBMOEQ010000090.1:0-11435 GCA_049314655.1 Ferruginibacter sp.
TACAAATACAAATACCACAGCTAGAGATTATGATGATCAAAATAGAAATAGTTTTTCGCCAGTAGATATAGGCGCAGATGCTGGAAATTTCAGTGTTTGTCCGGTTGCAGATGCCGGTCCAGATTATGTAGTATTTGCAGGAACAAAATTACGTTTAGGCAATCCTACTCCAAACAACAATGTGAATCATTTATGGTTTGCACCTTTAATTGGCTTAACATCTACAGAAGCCAATCCTATTGTTACCATTCCATCTAATGTAAATATTATTTATACCATAACCAGTGGATCTTGTGAATCAAGAGATACGTCTTATATAATGACACTGACTGCACCTCCTACAATAGCTTGTCCGGGTGGCAATATTTCCATCTATGCACTCGTGTTAGGCAGTACATACCAATGGCAAGTAGATACCGGCAATGGATTTACCAACATCTCCAACAATGCTATTTATTCCGGCGCACAAACCAATGTTTTGAATTTACAACAGGTGCCTTCCAGTTATTATGGCTATGCCTATCGTTGTATTTCGGGTGATTTAACCAGTACAGCACAAATTTTGACTTTTGAAAACCGCTGGACAGGCTCCATAGATAACAGTTGGCACAATCCGGGCAATTGGAGTTGTGGGGTTATTCCGGATGGCGGTACAGATGTGTACATTACAAGCGGTACCGTTGTACTTGGTGCAAATGGAATTTGTAGAACATTGCATGTAGAACCTAATGCCAGTTTTACAATTGGTAACGGCTTTAATTTAACCATTACACATTAATCATTTTAGAAACTTCACACTTTATTGAAATTGTTTGCATAAAAAAACCGCACCCATAAAAGTGCGGTTTGTATTTTCAGAAAACAAAAAGTGTACAAAGGAATTATACAGCAAAACTATCTCCACATCCACAGCTTCTGCTGGCATTGGGATTATTGAAATAAAAGCCCTTTCCATTTAAGCCATCACTAAAATCGAGTTCCGTATTTACAAGATATAAGAAGCTTTTTAAATCGGTTACAATCTTAATTCCCTTATCTTCAAAAGCTTGATCCATGGGTTTTTGTTCATTGTCAAAATCCATCTTATAGCTTAATCCGCTACAACCTCCGCCCACTACACCCACACGAAGAAAATAGCCCGAATCTTCAGATAAACCGGCGTCTTTCATCAAAGCCAATACTTTTAATTTGGCCTTATCACTTATCAATATTGCGTTTTCTGTATCCACCATTGTATTCCTTCATTTAATCTTCAATAGTTTTCAAATATTGTTCCACAAAGGTTGTATTTGAAAATTTGTTGGTTGTTATTAATGCACAACACTTTCATCAAACTTGATGGCATCCATACCATTCTTTGTGCGGTAATCGTTGATGGCAGCTTTAATAGCATCTTCTGCTAAAACCGAACAGTGAATTTTTACCGGAGGTAAATTAAGTTCCTCTACAAAATCCATATTATCTACGGTTAAGGCTTGATCTACTGTTTTTCCTTTTAACCATTCTGTTGCTAAAGAGGATGAAGCAATAGCCGATCCACAACCAAAGGTTTTAAATTTTGCATCGATAATTACACCGGTTGCATCATCTACCTGAATTTGTAAACGCATTACATCGCCACACTCCGGTGCACCTACCAATCCGGTACCCACATTTTTTTGTGCTTTATCTAAAGTACCAACGTTTTTAGGATTTTGGTAATGATCAATAACTTTATCTGAATATGCCATTTTTTTTATTTTAAATGTTGAATGTTAAATGTTGAATGTTTAGAAATGAACCCATTAATGGTGTGCCCATTCAATACTGTTTAAATCAATACCTTCTTTATACATTTCCCAAAGCGGACTCATTTCTCTGAGTTTTAAAACCGTTTCGGAAATGGCTTTGATGGTATAATCTATTTGCTCTTCGTTGGTAAAACGTCCTAATCCAAAACGTAATGAGCTATGTGCTAAATCATCGCCTAAACCTAATGCCTTTAAAACATACGAAGGTTCAAGTGATGCAGATGTACAAGCCGAACCCGAACTTAATGCAATATTTTTATTAAAGCCCATCAATAAACCCTCACCTTCTACATGTTTGAAAGAGATGTTGGTTACATGTGGTAAACGATGTTCTCTGCTACCGTTTACATAAGCTTCTTCTAACTTCAATAATTCGGTTTCTAATTTATCGCGAAGCTTTACAATACGTGCTGTATCGGCTTCCATATCTAAACCACAAATTTCGCAAGCTTTACCAAAACCTACAATTCCGGGAACATTTAATGTACCACTGCGCATACCTCTTTCGTGGCCACCGCCATCCATTTGAGCAGTAACTTTTACACGTGGATTTTTACGACGAACATATAAAGCACCAATACCTTTTGGTCCGTACATTTTATGTGCAGTAAATGCCATTAAATCAATGCCATCTTTATTTACATCAACAGGTATTTTACCTACAGCTTGTACCCCATCGGTGAAAAATAAAACACCATGCTTTCTAGCAATAGCGCTGATTTCACGAACCGGCTGTACAGCACCCACTTCATTATTTGCATACATGATGGCAATTAAAATAGTGGTAGGACGAATAGCCGCTTCTAATTCTGCCAAATCAATTAAACCATCTTCTTTAACAGACAAATAAGTTACTTCTCCACCCAATTTTTCAATATGCTTACAGGTATCTAAAACCGCTTTATGTTCGGTTACAGCAGTAATAATATGATTACCTTTTGAAGCATACATTTCATATACACCTTTGATGGCTAAATTATCGCCTTCGGTTGCGCCACTAGTGAAAATGATTTCTTTAGGATCGGCTCCAATTAATTTGGCCACTTGTTCACGAGCATAATCTACCGCTTCTTCAGCTTCCCAACCAAATGGATGATTTCTACTGGCAGCATTACCAAAATGTTCTAAGAAATAAGGTGTCATTGCTTCCAAAACCCTCGGATCCATCGGTGTGGTAGCGTTGTTATCAAGATATATCGGTAGTTTGAGCATATTAAAAGAGTGTTTAACTTTATAAACACGAAAATAGTACAAAAGGTTTTACTTTAGTAGTGGAAAGCCCGCTGTATCCATTCAAATTACCGATTTCGTAAATGAAACTTTATGCAAAAAATTGAACATATAGGTATTGCAGTAAAGGAACTTGCAACTGCCATTCCGTTATTTGAAAAATTACTCAACACCCCTTGTTATAAAACCGAATCCGTTGAGTCTGAACATGTAAACACTGCTTTCTTTCAAAAAGGCGAATCAAAAATTGAGTTACTCGAAAGCAGTACTGCCGATGGGGTTATTGCCCGTTATGTAGAAAAGAAAGGCGAAGGTATTCACCATATTGCTTTTGAAGTAGCCGATATCCATGCCGAAATGGCCCGTTTACAAGCAGATGGATTTGTTTTATTGAACGAACAACCCAAAAAAGGCGCTGATAATAAATTGGTTTGTTTTTTACATCCCAAAGGCACCAATGGCGTTTTGGTAGAACTGTGTATGTCAGTTTAAAAATGGATTGTATTTCTTTTCTTCACCAATGGTGGTAGGTGCCCCATGTCCGCTATATACGATAGTTTCATTGGGCAATACAAACAATTTTTCGCGAATGCTATTTATTAATGTTTCATGATTTCCTCCGGGCAAATCGGTTCGGCCTATACTCCGGTGAAACAACACATCTCCACCAATGATAAAATGTTGTTGCACATTATAAAAGCAAATACTACCTGGTGAATGGCCTGGTGCTTCAATAACCGTTAACACATCAGTTCCAATTTGCACTTTATCTGCTTCCACTAGTTCAATAAAATTGCCCTGATAATTATCAAAAGGCATATTGTACATTAACCCCGATGTTGGCGCATAATCCAATACTACTTTCTCTTTAGGATGTAAATGCAGGGTTAATCCGTAGGTTGTTGCAACGAAATTATTCCCAAAAACATGGTCTAAATGGCAATGTGTATTGAGCAAAAATACCGGCCTTAAACCATTATCGGCGATATAGTCTTTTAATTGCTGCTTTTCTTCCTCAAAATAACATCCGGGATCGATAATGGCACATTCTTTATGCTCATTATAGAGGATATAGGTATTTTCTTGAATCGGACTAAAAACAAAGTGCACCAACTTTAACATTTACATGGATTTATAGAATTAAGCGATATTTTTACGATTGGGCTTAATAGCCTAATTTTAATACCAAATATCAGATTCGTATGTCAAAAATCACCAGAATATTTTTTTTATCCCTTGTTTTAATGACGGGTGTGCTCAGTTTGGTTCAGGCTCAGTTGATTAATTCGGTTGAATTTGGGAGAAACCGTGTACAATTCAAAAAATTTAAATGGCAATACTACCAGTCGCAAAATTTCAATACCTATTTTAATCAAAATGGTCAGGAACTTGCCAAATATGTATTGCAAGTAGCCGAAGAAGAATTGCCGAATATTGAAAACTTTACCGAATACGGTTTACAACGCAGGGCCAATATTATTGTGTACAATGAATTTGCAGACATGCAACAATCCAATATTGGTATGGGTATCGATTGGCAAACCAATGGCGGTGCAACCAAATTGGTGAACAATAAAATGATCGTTTATTTCAATGGCGACCATGCGCATTTACGCAAACAAATTAGAGAAGGCATTGCTCGTATCATTGTAGACAATGTTTTATTTGGTGATGATTTGGGCGAATTTGCCAGCAATCAAGCTTTACTCGATTTACCCAAATGGCTTACAGATGGCTATGTTGCTTTTGCAGCAGAAAATTGGAGCACTACTTTAGATGACCAATTGAAAAGCGAAATACTCAGTGGTAATTATAAAAACTTTTATCAATTTGCATTTGATAAACCCCGTTTAGCCGGACATTCTTTTTGGTATTTCATTGAAGAAAAATACAAAAAAGAAAACGCCACTTATCTCCTCTATTTAGCAAGAGTGTATAAAAACTTAAACCGTGCTTGTTTACAAGTATGTAAGAAGAAATTTAAAGCAGTATTGGCCGAGTTTATGGAATATGAAGAAGAGAAATACTATAAAGATATCAGTCGTCGTAAGCCTTATCCAAAAGGAAGTTTTATTGAAAGCTTCGACATCAATAAACGCAAAGATTATTACCGCATCAATGTAAACCCCATTGCAAGAAACAATTCATTTGCATTGGTAGAATATAAAAAAGGAATTGTTCGTGTAAAATTGAGTCAGGATTTTGATTACATCACCCTATTAAAATTTGGCGTTCGCAGTTATCAAAATGAAACCAATCCAGAGTATCCTATTTTAGCTTGGGATCCAAAAGGAACAAGACTAACGGTAATCTACACACAAGAAGGAAAACTGAAATTATTCGTGTACGATTTAGTAACCCGAATTAAAAATCCTAAAATAGACCTTACCGATAAATTTCAACAGATACAGGATGTGAAATATATGCTCGATAGTAGAACCTTATTATTGAGTGCCGTTAAAAATGGCCATACCGATATCTTCACGCTCAATTTAGAAAACGAAAAAGTACAACAAATCACCAATGATGTGTACGATGATTTGGATGCTACATTTGTTTCGTTCCCTGGAAAAACAGGTATTATCTTTTCGAGCAATCGCCCTGGGCCCGATGCACATTCCAGCGATACCGTTTTACCCAGCAAAAATCGATACAATGTTTTCTTAATTACCAATTTTGGTGTTAAGCCCGAGTTGAATCAAATTACGCAGCTTTCTAATTTACAATATGGCAATGCCCGCTATCCAATGCCGTACAATTCAAACCATTTCACTTTTGTAAGTGATGAAAATGGTGTGGCCAATAGATATGCAGGATTCTTTACCACAAAGGCTGCCGGTTTAGATACGTTAGTGTTAATTGGTGATGATATTTTACGCAATCCATCAGAAAAAGATGTAGACAGCGTGTTACGTGTGTATAAAAAATCGGATATAGATTCAATTGCTGTTGTTGCAGTTTCTTCCGATTCGGCTTATACTTTCCCCCTATCTAACTACGAAAGTAATTTAGCAGAAACTAGGGTTGCCGGAGATAACAATCAAGTAAGTGAAGTTACCCGCCAAAGCGATGAAAAAGTATTGTACAAATTAAAGATTGATGAAAACACATTAAAACGCAGAAACATAACGGTACCGCCTACTGCTTATATGCGTAAAGTAGTGATGAATGATAAAATTAATAAATCGGTCATTGAAGAACCCGTTGTTGCAGATACCGTTGCCACAAAAGAAAAGTCAACTGATGTTTTTCAAAACGAATTTGAAGAAGAGAAGAAGGCCGGCGATTCGAGTTCTAAAGCTGGAAAAGTATATTCTACAGAAGAACCTGTTTTAAGAAATACTTTATCTAAAGCTAAATTGTATCCCTACAAGCCGGTTAAATTTAGTACCGAATATGCAGGTGTAGGTTTCAATAATGCTATTTTATTTAATCGCTATCAACAATATGGCGGCGGACAAGGCCCCATTCGTTTGGGCTCCGAAACACCCTTAAACGGATTGATCCGTATGGGTACATCCGAATTATTAGAAGATGTGAAATTTACCGGAGGCTATAGATTATCTACCAACTTAAAAGACAACGAATGGTTGTTCAGTTATCAAAACTTTAAACGTAGATTAGATTGGGCTGTAACCTATTACCGCAATGCAAGAGAAACGCAAGACGATTCTTTACAATTGTTTACACGTACCATTACCAATTTAGCTCAAGGAACGGTTTCTTATCCTTTTGATAATACCAAAAGAATAAGCATGAGCATTGGCTTCCGTCAAGATCGCCAATTATATCTTACCGATATTTACGATGACCTTTCTTTGAAGCAACCCGATCGTGTACAAAATTTCATCACTTCTCATATAGAGTACGTGTATGATAACACGCTTAATCCAACACAAAATATTTGGAATGGTATGCGGTATAAATTTTACATCGATTGGAATACCGATATCAGTAAAGAAAAATTCACATCAGGTAAATTCAATTTTAATTGGGGTGCCGATTTTAGGTATTACTATCCTATCTACCGCAATTTTATTTGGGCAGGTAGAGCTGCTGCTGATTTCAGTTGGGGCAGTCAAAAAACAATTTATTATTTAGGAGGAAATGATGGATGGATGATGTTTGGCAATAATATCAAAAATGACGGTTCGTATCGTTTCTTCAATGCCAATAACCAACCCGCTAATGATTATTATGCATTTCAAAGTTTAGCCGGAAACCTCAGAGGCTTTATCCAAAATATAGCCAATGGCAATAACAATGTTACCATCAGCAGTGAATTTAGATTGCCGGTGTTTACCACATTATTCAGTCGCCCTATTAACAATGCCTTTTTAAGAAATTTCCAACTTACACAGTTCTTCGATATGGGTACAGCATGGAACGGAAGCTATAATGGCATTAAACGTCCATCTGTAACTTATGGTTTACCACCTGTTCAAGTGGTAAGTAAAGTAGGTGGAATTGGTCCGTTTGCAGCAGGCTATGGTTTTGGAGCTCGCAGTACATTATTGGGCTACTTCTTAAAATTTGATGCAGGCTGGCAAATGAACGGATTCTTTAAAGGAAAACCGGTTATGTATTTAAGTATGGGATTAGATTTTTAATCTATTCTATTCAACATAAAAAAAATCCCAAGCATTGTGTTTGGGATTTTTTGTTGCAATAATGATTTCAATTGTTGTAAAAAGATTTTTATGCATTCAACACTTCCATCATCGTTGCGCAAGCTTGTTCTATTTCTTCTGTAGTAATTACCAATGGCGGCACTATACGCAAGCAATTGGATGCAAATAAAAACCAATCGGTAAAAACACCTTTTTCAATTAAAGCATCGATGATTTTTTTATTGGTTTCAAAATTTTCAAATTCAACGGCCAACATCAACCCTTTACTACGCACCGCTTTAATACGTGGATGTTGTAATAATTTTAAAAACAAGGCTTCTTTTGCAGCAACAGTGTTTATAAGATTTTCATTGAGTAAAACTTTAAATGCTGCTAACCCCGCAGCACAACATACCGGATGCCCGCCAAAAGTATTGATATGACCCAATACCGGATTTTCGCTCAATGCATCCATGATGGGTTTAGCCGCAACAAAAGCCCCTAATGGCATACCGCCACCCAAAGCTTTTCCCAACAACAATACATCCGGAATAATTCCAAATTGTTCAAATGCCCATAAGGTTCCGTTTCTTCCAAAGCCACATTGTATCTCATCTAAAATTAGTAAGGTGCCGGTTTCGGTACATTTTTTTCGTAATAATTTCATCCATTCAATATCGGGTACTAGAACACCTGCTTCTGCTTGAATGGTTTCGGCAATTACACAAGCAGTTCGTTCGGTTATGTTTTCCAGATCGGGTAAATGATTGTGCTTTAAATGTCGCACATCGGGCAATAATGGTCTAAAAGCATTTCTCCAATATTCGTCTCCCATGATACTTAACGCACCTTGAGTACTACCATGGTAACTCTTTTGAAAAGCAATAATTTCTGTTCTTCCGGTAAAACGTTTGGCCAATTTCATAGCACCTTCAGTAGCTTCACTTCCACTTGCTGTAAAAAAAACCGAATTTAATGTTGCCGGCAAATGATCGGTAATTGCTTTGGCGTATTGTACTTGCGGACTTTCAACCAACTCGCCATACACCATAATATGCATATATTGATCGAGTTGATTTTTGATGGCTTCAATAACCGCAGGATGACTATGCCCCACATTGCAAACACTGATACCTGCAATTAAATCGATATAGGTTTTTCCCGAAACATCCCAAAGGGTACTGCCCGATGCTTTTACAATTTCTAAACACAATGGTGCAGTAGAAGTTTGTCCTACATGATTTAAAAACAATTGCCTATTCGATAGAGTAGATGAAGTTGATTGCATTGGGCAAAGGTCGTAAAGAAATAAGAAAATGCAGGTGTTAAAAATAGGTGTAATAGAATTTTAAGGAAAGTATACTTTTTTTAAAAAGAAAAAAACTGAAATGCTACCATAGAATAACATTGCTATATAATATTTGTTAGCTTTAATATTCAAATCAAAAAAGTGCCAAATCTTTATATTATTTCAGGTTGTAACGGAGCAGGTAAAACTACAGCATCTTTTACTATACTTCCGGAAATGCTTGACTGTAAGGAATTTGTAAATGCTGATGAAATTGCGAAAGGACTTTCTCCTTTTCAACCCGAAAGTGTTTCCTTTCAAGCTGGTAGATTAATGATTGAAAGAATAAATGAACTAATCAAAAATAATGTTGATTTTGCATTTGAAACTACGTTGACGACACTTTCATATTTAAATACAATTAAATTAGCGAAAGAGAAAGGATACACTGTTACTTTATTATTTTTCTGGTTAAATGATGTAAACCTTGCTATCGAGAGGGTTAAAATAAGAGTAACTGAGGGTGGACATAATATTCCAGAAGAAACAATTAGAAGGAGATATTTTAGAGGAATAAATAATTTGATAAATAAATTTATTAAGCTTTGTGATTTCTGGATTGTTATAAATAATTCAAGCAAACCATTTAGTTTTGTAGCTGAAGGCCAAGGAAAAACTCATATAAAAGTACATGATGATAAATCTTGGGAAAAAATTAAAACATAGTAAGATGAAAAAAAGTGAGGCTGATTTTCAAAATTTTCGCGAACTAATCCGTAAAGGATTGGACTTAACATTTAAAAAACTTCTTACTCAAAAGAAGGCTCAAAATGGCTTTATTGTTTTATCTGAAAATGGAGAAATAAAGAAGGTTAGAGCATCAGACATCAGCAACTAATTAATGCAATTCACTCAATTATGCTTTACTCTTTGTATTTTTTATTTCAGTAAAATTTCAAAATCTAATCTAAAAATTCAATCTGCTATTCCAAGAATTCTTAATACCAATCTCCAGCCTTCGCAAATAATGAAACGATGCAACTAGAGTTTGTACATTTGTTACCTATTGTACATTCACAAAAATTGAGTTTATGCCGGTTATTCTTCCTGTAAAAGGTATTCATCCGCAAATGGGCACCAATTGTTTTATTGCACCCAATGCTACTATTGTTGGCGATGTAATCATGGGCGACGATTGCAGTATTTGGTTTAATGCTGTTGTAAGAGGTGATGTAAACAGCATTCGAATGGGCAATAAAGTAAATATTCAAGATGGGGCTGTTATTCATTGTACCTACGAAAAAACAAAAGCCATCATTGGCAATAATGTAAGTGTTGGCCACAATGCCATTATTCATGGATGTACCATTAACGATAATGTTTTGGTAGGCATGGGTGCTATTGTGATGGACAATGTGGTGGTGGGCTCCAATTGCATCATTGCTGCCGGAGCAGTAGTATTAGAAAATACCATCATTGAACCCGGTTGTATTTATGCCGGCATTCCTGCAAAAAAAGTAAAAGACATTAGCCAGGAACTTATACATGGCGAAATAGACAGAATTGCCAACAACTATTTAATGTACAGTTCGTGGTTTAAATAATCAATCCTTTAATGAAATTGGCATGATATTTACCGGCTGTAACTAAAACGCGTTCTACTCTTTTTAATTTCAGAAATTCCTATCTTTAAACCATGAAAAAATTATTATTGGCCACTACGGTTATCCTTTTATTAAGCAGTTGCTCTCTTTTTAGAAAGAAAGAAAAATTAGGCTGTGGAACCGATGGCCGTAACGTAGGTGCAGAAAAGTTAGCTTCGGGAGATCCTGCAGCCCTTAAAGCTGCTAGCAAAGCCAAATACAGGGGCGGAAGAAAAAGCTATTAATCCCGATTATTTAATAGGATTTCTTTTCAATGGTTTCCAAAATATTCAAGTAACTGTAATACCGTTCGGGATGTATAATGCCCGCTTCAACGGCTTCTTTTATAGCACAACCCGGTTCATTAATGTGCATACAATTATTGAATTGGCAGGCTTGCATTAAGCTACGCATCTCTGGAAAAAAATGTGCCAATTCATTTTTACTGATATCTACTAATCCCAATTCTCTAATTCCCGGTGTATCTATAATGCTTCCACCAAAAGGCAAATCGTGCATTTCGGCAAATGTTGTAGTGTGCATGCCTTTTCCACTCCATCCACTAACATCTTGTGTACGAATTTGAAACTCCGGAAAGATGGCATTAATGAAAGATGACTTTCCTACTCCCGAATGCCCACTCAATAAAGTTACTTTGTTTTTTAAAGTAGCTTTCACCACTTCTACCCCATCATTTTTTTCAATACTCATGGGCAAAACCGGATAGCCTAAAGGTTCGTAAATAGATTTGATAAGGGCAAGGTTATTAAAATCTTTTTCCTTGTATACATCGGTTTTATTGAATACTACTATTGCCGGCACTTGATACGCTTCGGCAGTAATTAAAAAACGATCTATAAATCCTAAAGAAGTT
>JBMOEQ010000091.1:0-11370 GCA_049314655.1 Ferruginibacter sp.
GAAGTGGATAAATTGATGATAAAAGTCAATCCATTGCAAAAGCAATATGTAAACTTTATAGAGGATTTTGATTAGGATAATAGTACTTACAAAGGTAATATTTAAAGATTGATACCGGGCATTTAGAAAATTACCGAATTGTTACCGAATTATCAACACTTTTAATCTTTAAAACAACTCATTTTTTTGTTTTCCAACGCATTCTAAAAGCATAATAAACAACCAATACATGTAGTAAAACTCGCTACAGTTCAATCATTTCAATATCAAAGATGTAAAAATCTTGTAAAGCGTTGTTTATCACCAAGCTTTATTTTAAAAGCAGCGCAAAAGAAGCTAAAATTCTGGAGAAAGCATGTAGTCAATTCTCTAGTGCAATTGTTACAATAGGACACAAAGAGAAGTTTAGAAAGTTTAGGGGTTTAGTTGTTTAGTGTTGAACAGTAGTTGAACGGTGGATGAGCAATGGTTTAACGGTAGAAATAATTATGCTCCAAGATTGAATTTTATTTAACCTTCAACATCTAAAAAAAAGTGCGCTCCATTTTTTGAAGCGCACTTTGTTATGATTTGATGATCAACTTATGATTTTATTGAGCTGATTGCTTTATCGTTTTGTTTACGTTTTATCATTACATATAACGCAAATGCAATTCCGATTAGCATAAAAACCATATTCATTTTACTGTCGAATGGAATCAATGGATCAAGAGGACCATCGGGATTTCCTCCTCCTGTTCCCGATCCGCCGCCCCCGGTTGGTGGTGGTGGAGTTACCGATTGAGCAAAGGTTGATAGCGTAATGAAATGAACCATCACTACTACAACTGCTTGTTTCCATTTCAACAACATAAACGACTTTATTTGCTCTCTATTTATTTGCATTATTAGTTATTCGTATTGATAAAAACTTTTTGAACAAAACGTGTACCCTCAGCAGAAATTACTTCAAGATCGTAAGTTCCACCGGTGATCACAACTGGTAAACGATATACTTGCGTACTGTTTCCACCCAACAAATCGGCTGTATTGGTATACAATACTTGTCCGGCTGCATTGATTAAACGTAAGTTATAACGACCTTTTTCAACGTTCTTAAACTGTACATTCATCACATTGCCTTGGATTGGGTTTGGAGAAACAGTGATTGCAGGTTTCACGCTACCTAAAGTTACTTTCACCACTTGAGTGAATTTAACCTCACCGTTTAAGCCAATGCTCTTAATTCTGTAGAAGTTAGTGCCCGGTGCAGGGTTAGCATCGAACCAACCATAGTTAACACTTGCTCCGTTATTGCCAGTTGCTCTAACCGTACCTGTAGCGGTAAAGTTGCGACCATCGGCAGAACGTTCTACTTCATACTTATCAATTGCGTATTCGCCGGCAACTTTCCAATCTACCTGAACCCCTGCATTTTTGCTATATGCATTGATGTTGGTGAAGGTTACTGGAACCGGAGCTGCAGCATTGAAGACGATTCTGAAACGATCAGGATTTGAAGATCCGGCAGCAGCAGTTACTGTAAAGTTAACTGTACTTGGACTCAACAAATTGATTGGTGTTGTAGTGTTCAAGAATCTATCTACTAAGAAAGCAGTAGCACCTGTTGTAGCCATATTTTCGCCAATGAATTCGAATTGATATTGTTGAGGCCTCATATTCCACATGCTTAATAAGATAGAATCGTTATTGGCAATAGGTTGTCTGGCTTCAACAATCAAGTTTACATTATCACGTTTAACGGCGATGTTTTCATTGCTGTTCGACAATTTCACTACATCATCTCCATCCACTGCATTAGAGAAAGCAGCATCAAAAGTTACATAGTTTACATCAGCGAGGTAGTTACTTGATCCACCATTGATGCCATAAACTGTTGTACGTAAAGTTGGAATTGGACCACTTAATGGTCTGAATACGCCATTTACACCATCAGTTTTAGCAGATTCAGGAATAGTTACTGTACCAGCGCCTGCACCAGCTTTAACAAAGAATGCTTGTCCGGCTTCAATTACAGTATTTCTTACTCCAGTTGTATAACTACCGCCTGGAATCAATGGTTTAAAATCGAACGGAGCAGTACCGGTAAATGTTTGATAAGCGCCTAATACATTACCTGCAGCTAATTTTGGATCCCAAACCCAGTAAGTGTTACTGATACTAGATGATCTGGTTAAACCGGTAAAGTCGATTGCCGAAGCAAAGATGTTACCTATTAATCCAAATTTACCACTGGCAACAGAAACCTCTGCCTGGTCGTGTTGATATAATAATCCTTTTGTTCTTAAAGTTGTTGAACCTGCAGCAGTTGAGCTTGTACTTGGCAATACCGATCTATCACCTCTGATATATAAGAAATAACCTGCAGTTGTTTCGTTAGATACCATTAATGAACTCTGCTCTGACCAAGCAGCAGTTGCTTCAGTGTATTTTAAGATAGAGGCGCTGGTTTGTTGACCATCGAAACCATTAGGCGACCAAGCAATATTTTGAGAACCTGCAGTGATGATGGTACCATAACCTGGGTTAGGGTTATCATTGATTGTAGCTGCATTTTCTTTCCAACTGGCTTTGAAGCTTTGTGATGTTCCTTTTGTTGGTACTGATAATAATCTCCAAGCACGGGTTCCGTTATTGTTAGAAATATATCTTTCAACAGTTACTTCGCCATTGATGGTACCGGCAGAAACACCTACTCTTGCTGTTCCATTGGCATTAGATTTAATTACCAAGTTACCATTAGAATTTAAGGTTGCTCCACTGTTAACAATCACTGTTCCGTTGTTTGCAGCAAGTGCAGCCGGTGTAATTTCAAGTGTTGTACCTAAAGTAACAACAGCCGGTGAATTAACAGTTAAGTTTTTAATTGCTTGAGCATTTGTGGTAAAGTTAACCGTACCACCTGTGCCACCAAATGTAAGATTAGAAGCAGTAGAACCAGTGATTGTACCGGTTCCGGCAAGTGCGCCATTAACCGTAAAGTTATTGGCATTTAGGCTCAATGTAGAACCCGCTTGTAATTCTAATCCTGCAACGGTAACATTACCATCTAATACAGGTTTGTTGCTTGTATTTGGAATAACTACACTACTGGTTGAAGTTGGTGTACCGCATGTCCAGTTAGTAGCTGTGCTCCAAACTGTGCTGGTATTACCTGTCCAAATATTGGCAGTCACAGTAAAGCTTACAGGTGTTCTTGCGCTTTCGCAAGTACCGTTATTATTAGCCACATAGTAAGTAGTTGTACCTACAGTTGACGTGTTTGCTAAACCTGAGTTAGCAACACCAACCGGATTGAAGGTTGCGCCAACACCAATTTGAGTTCCGCCTGTTTCTTGAGTGTACCAACGGATGTTTGCATCTGGTGTAGCTGAAATTACATCTCCAGGACCCGAGAAAGTCCATTCGTAAGCACCAACCTCGCCTGCGGTAAATACTGTTGAAACCAACACATAGGAAACACCGGCAGTAAATGTTCTGGTAAACCTTGCATCTGAGCCAGAATTTGTACCACTTGTACATGATGGCGTTCCATTTGTATCGTCATTTGCTTCCAAGAAATTGGTTGCAGGTGAAGCTGGATTAAATGGTGCAGTGTAAATTGAAGCATGACCATCATAACTTGGAGCACATTGATTGAATGTATACGTACCGGTTGCAGATACGGTGAATGTATGTGTTTGATAGCCAAAATTTCCGGTACCTGCAGAGTAAGTAGTACCTCCAGAACTTCTTACAAAAGTTGGTGTTGCAGCAACTGAACCACTAAAGCCAGAAACAACAGTGCTTGAAACAATTAATCCTTCTCCTACTCCAACTGTTGCATTTTGGCAAATAGAATAATCGTTAGCTGTTATTTCTGCTGGCGCTGCATTTACTGCTACAACAGTTGTAGCAGATGTTGATGCACAACCATTGTTTAAAGCTGTGAAAGTGTATGTTCCTGCAGCGGCAGTAGTTGCACTAATAATTGTTGGATTTTGTACACTAGATGAGAAACTGTTTGGACCTGTCCAAGTATAAGAAGTTGCAGTTCCGGTTACATTACCGGTCATTGATACTGTACCTCCTTCACATATTGGAGTGTTGCTACTAGCCGTAACGGTTGGTTTTACACTAATTGATACAGGCACTTCAGCAGAGAAGCCATCGCTCAAAGCCGTACAAGTTACTTTCAATTTATAATAGTATGTACCAGCCGCCAAGTTATTAGGAATGGTGTAAACTGTAGTAGTAGCACCTGTTCCACCAACCACATCAGCTAAAGTACCGCCCGATGTAGTTGCAACTTGCCATTGGTAAAGCACTCCTACACCGGCACTTGCTCCTGTTGCAGTTAAGGTAGTTGTTGCTCCTACACAAAGACCTGCAGATACTGGTGCAATTGTTCCAGCATTTGTTCCTGTACAAGCCGGAGGAGTAAATTCATCCGCACCTAAATCCGGATTAGTTGCATTTCTTGTATCACCATCATAATCGGTAGTAACACCAGTGATTGGTGTACCTAAATTGTTCAGGCTAATATTAGAAAGAACAACTAAATGAGGATCACTAGCGCTAGTAAATACCGGTGCAATATTTACAGAATTAACATCCTTACCGGTAGCTGTTCTCCATGCAGTAATTGTATTTTGAGCTCCACCAAGGAATCCTAAAGAACCGCCGGCAGCATTGTAATCATTGTAATTGATATCTGTAAAGGCTGTATTAACTGCTCCACTATAGATGGCATAACGCGTTCCAATAGTTTGTGTATTAGAGAAGATATTATTTCTGATATCTAAACCAACGACACCTGAAGCAATATTGATTGCTGCAGTTTGACCTGATGAAGCCGTTTGGTTTGTAGCAAGGTTTACAGAGTTGTAGTAGATTTTGTATCCACCACCAGAAGTGATGATGATACCATATCCATTATCTGCAACACCCCATGAACCAAGATAGCCATAGCTCGCAACATTAGAAATCAGGTTATTTGAAATTTCAAGCGCAGAAGCAGTTGTGGTAGAAGAAAGGTAGATACCATTACTTCCGAAGCCACTTGAACTTGTATTTTTTACATCTGTGATGTTATTTCCGGTTGCTTTACCACCTACAATTGCTGAACCGAAGAATAAACCACTTGAAGTAGAAGAAGTAGAAGTTGTTACACCGGTAATTTGGTTATTGTTAACATTAACACCGGTTGCATTTAAAACAGAAATACCACGTAATCCTAATTTATCAGCTGCAGTTGTAGAACCCAATGTATTACTATTGAATACCCATCCTGCATCTGGAGTTGTAGCATTACCAAAAGCATAGATACCGTTTTGTAATTTGGTAATCACGTTATTGCTAACTACTGTGTTAGTATTAGATACTTCTGCTGCAGCTGCTGCTGTAGCGCCACTTACCAACACACCGTAAGTTGTACTACTGCTGCTGTTACCACGTATATTGGTGTATTGAATGGTATTGTTGGTTGCCCCAGTACTTGCTGTACTAGCTATCCAAACAACACTTCCAGAACTTGCAGTATTCACAATGATGAGATCTTTTGTTGTACCACCAACAGTATTAGAACCGTCGATTGTAACATAATCCGCACCATTGATTTTCAAAATTGCTGTTGTGCTAGAACCTGTAATGGTTGGTGTAACACCTACTGCAGGTTTAATCGTAAGTGTATTTACTGCACTAGCAGCTGCATTTGCATTGATTGTAATAGGATATGTTTCGCCTGTAGTAAAAGTTGTACCAATTAAAGAGAACACAATTGGACCACAGATTGAACGGGTATTGTAGTCGGCAATAGCAGCAGTAAGCGTAGTGTAAGTTCCACCTGTACCTACTGTATATGTACCTGTCATGCCTGTTTGTATACCGGTTCTTGTTGTTCCATCATTACCCGGCACGCCATCAGCACCACCATTTGGAGAACCTGTAGCAGCCGTTATAGAATAGGTAGTACCAACAACAAAATCGTAGTTACCTAAAACAACTGTTGTTTCTTCATTAGGCGCAAGAGTAATATTAAAGGTAGCTGGTGATGTTTGTGCAACACCGTTAACTTCCCATCCTACATTGAATGAATTGATGGTAGAAGTTCCGATATTTTTAACTACAGCAGATACTGAAGTAGAACCACCACATAATGTTGATGGTAAAATAATACTGGTAACACCTGCATCAACTACCGTTAAAATAGCAAACTCATCAGCACCGATACTTGGCGTAGAAGCTGATCTTGCTTCACAATCGATATCTGTTGTTACTGAAGCTAAAGGTGTACCACCTGTTGCTAAAACTGTGTTGATACTGTTTGAACCAGAAAGGTGTAAATCGGATGCACTTACAAATGCTGGGTTAACTGTTTGAGATGCACCATCACGTCCTGTTTCTGTTGTCCATGCAGCTAAAGTTGCACGAGTTGTTCCATTAATACCTCCAGTAATTGCAAATACTGAAGTTCCAATAGTTGCACCTACGGAATATATGTTATTGTTATTAGAAACTAAGTTGGCATAGTTACCTAATACGCTAGAATATTGTAAAGCGATACCTGCAAATCTTGATGTTGCACCGGTATTACCATTAACTGTATTTACCAATAAGTTGTTATTGATATTTACAACAGGTGCTGTACTTGTATTTATAGCTAATGCAGCAAAAGTTGAAGCAGAAGCAGTTCCAGTAATAGCTGTACCGGTTAAACGAACAGTATTATGGTATACATTGTTGGTGCTTCCCACGCCACCTTGTAAACTAATACCTGCAACATAATCGCCTCCAGTAGGATTAGCTAAGATTCCGAATACTCTATTGTTAGCAATAGTATTCGTACCGGAAGTAGAAGCTCCTAAACCTATACCGATTGCAGAGTTTGTACCTCCACCAGTTACCGGACCAACTACATTGAATGTAATGGTTGCATTAGAAACCTGATTTCCAGCTGCTGTACCAGCAGCAATAGAAGTTCCATTACCAATACTGATACCATGAATATCTGAAGTACTAGTCATATTACCCACCAAGTTTCCGGTTACTGTAATGTTATCATCAAAACCAACCAAAATACCCATTAAACCGATATTATTTGGAGTGGTATTGTTTAACACATTTTGAGCGATTACCGTTCCGCTGTTTTTATTTGCAGCAGAAGCACCTTGGCTATAAATACCATATTGAACTTTACTTACAGTATTGTTTTCGAAACGGTTATTGTTGTTTGCCGTACCTAAACTTGAAATACTGATGGTTGTACTTCCACTACCAATACCTACTAAAGTTGTAGTAGATGCATTACCTACAATATTTGTATTGCGTACGATATTGCCACCAGCTGCATTAGCGCCGGTAGCAGTTTGTAACCATAATACCGCACTTGAAGTTGAAGTACTGTTGTTGGTGATGGTTAAATCACGTGTACTTGCTACAGCCGGACAAACTGAGTTTGTTAATGGACTGTTTGAACCTTCAATGATTACATTATCCGCACCATTTAAAACAAATATTGCAGATGCAGCTGTACCAGTAACAGCAGCAGTAACCCCTGTATTAGGACTAATGGTTACTGTATTGGTAGAACTAGAACCTGTAAATTGGTTGATAGTGATCGGGAATGTTTCATTGGTTGAATAAGTAGCATCTGTTAATTTGAAATTCACAGGGCCACTTACACCAAAGGTATTTAAATCTGTTACTGCAGCTGTGATCGTTGTATAAGGATTACCGGCACCTACTAAATAAGTACCATTTAATACTTCTTTCACCACTCTATTTCCTGCAGCATCACCTAAAGCAAGCTCAGCAGCAGAAATATTGTTAGCTGCAGAAACTGTTGTATAATCTACATCAAATCCGGTAACAGCTGCATCAATAGTTGAATTGATGGTAGCACCAGCTTCAACGTCATAGGTTAACCAGAAATAGTTAGTACCCGGAGCCAATGTATTACTAGCATCTGCACTAATAACAAATGTTGCCGGTACTTCACCAGTTAAGGTATTACCATATTGAGTTGTAGTTGAGAAAACATTGCTTGTACCGGTATAATACAATTTAGCATTGGTGTATTTGGTTAAATCACCTGTGCTTGTATTAGTGAAATTGAATTGTGTAACCGGTAATGGACTTGCACTATTAATGGTGTTGATGCGAATGGCAGTTACAACACGATCTGTTCCTGTAGTTACCGTAGAATCGGTATAACGAGCACGAATTACATTATTGGCTCCGCTCAACGCAGTAGTTGGAGGAGTGGTTACCGTAAATTGAGTTGCAGAAAGAATGTTTGCAACTTTTGTATTGGCAACAAAAGCACCTGTGCCACCTGAACTTAAAACTGTCATACCAATGCCTAAGTAAGCTGTTGAACCTACTGTAATGGTTGAGCCAGAAGAGGTAGCACCTGCGGCAGAGGTATACGTTTGTAATGTAGTACTAGATACCAAAGTCATTGGATCGGCTTTTTGTCCTATAACAAAGTATCCAAAACCAGTACCAGTTATAACATCAGATGTTATCGTATTAGCTGGATCTGTAACATTGAAATTGCCGCCAATATTTGCGTAAGGATCACCCGGATTGTTAGTTGCACTAAATGCAATTGCATCACTGGCTTGATTGATTGCCGGAGTAGTTTCGGTTAAACGAATGGCTGAACTTGTAAAGTTAGCAGCTCCAGATACAATACTAGAAGACCAATAACGGTTTGTATTTAATGTTGCAAATGCAGCACCTCCTGCACCTTGTACATCTGCATCAAACACTTCCGATTGAAGCACAACAGTACCACCAGCAGTAGTAATAGGATTTACTAAGTCTAGGGTATTTAATTGGCCTTTACCAATTGGGAAGCTATAGGTAGAACCTGTAGCTCTGCTTGCAGGCAAGGTAATAGCTAAAGGACCATTTACATAGTTCACACCACCACCAGTAACCACTGCGCTAGCAGATAAAGCTACGGTTGGTGCTTGTGAAGCAACAAAAACAGTTGATGAAGTTACACTGGCAACGGTAGTTCCTGATGGGAATGCACCGGTACCTGCTGTAACCGTAACTGGCATACCGGCAACTAAACCAACAGTAGAACCAACAGTAATGTTAGTACCTGAAGAAGTTGCACCGGCAGCTGATACATATTTATTAGAAACACTGGTAGTAGTAGTACCCGTAACGGTTACTAAATTACTAGAAGTTGTTGTTAAGTTACCAGCGTTTAGCGCTAATGAACCAACACTTAAATTTCCACCAGCTAAAACAACGCCATTAGCATTGTAAATGGTGAAAATATTTGCAGTTCTTGTAGCCGGAATTTCAAATCCTGTTGTTATAGCAGCATTTGAAGGAGAATATATTAAAGACAAAGAAGCAACATTAAAAGTTGGACTAACATCTAAGCTACCCGCAACATTTGCAGCATTTGAACCTCTTTGAATGGTTTGAGTATTTGCACCATTACCAACTGTGATATTGGCTGCTCCTGTTACGGCACCCGTAAACAAGTTTAAGCGGTTGGTAACAATTGAACCACTAGCAAAGTTAACACCAGCTGTATTGGAGAACGAGATACCCGCAATTGGTGTGGCAGATGAACCGAGCACACCACCAGAATATGTTTGTTGTCCAAATGTACCGTTAAATAATAAGCGATTTACGCCTGTGGCACTTGTTATATTAATTGTACCTGAATTGGAAATATTACCAGGATTAGAGATACTGTTACCAGCAACTGTAAGGTTAAATGCCGCCATACTCAAGGTTGAAGTTGCAGGAATTGTTACATTACCATTTACAACAACATCACCAACTAAAGTAGCATTATGTGCTGCAGAAGTATTGGAAATGACCAAGCTTGGCAATTGGCCTGTCAATTGGTAGTTTTTAACCGCACCTGATAAAGCGTCACCCAATTGTAATGTACCACCGGTTATTGATTGTGTGCCTGTACCACTATTGCGGTAATCGCGTGGACCAGATCCACCGCTACCTGCTAAACGAACAATGATAGTACCACCGGAAATATTTTCGGATGAAGCACCTGTACCTAAATCAAAGCTAGCTAAAGTTGTAGAAGCATTACCTACTGTATTTACAGTAACTGTACCACCCGATTGAGTGTAATTGATTAAGCTTGCTGCAGTAGCCACATTGAATCTACCGGCAACATTTAATGCACCACCTTCCATATTGAAATTAGCTGCAGTTGTAGTAGTACCAAAATCAAGCGAGTTACCAGTACCGGTACCTACATTCATCGTACCGCTAGTAATTCTTAAAGTACCCAATACTAATGGTGTTGAACCCAATGCAACAATGGTAGCATTAGGGTTATTTAATCGTAAAGTTGCAGCAGCAGGAATAGTATAAGCATTGGTATTAAACAATGGATTACTAAATGTATTGGTTCCTGCTATTTCAAATGTACCTGAAGTTAAGGTTAAGAAACCAGCCGTATTGGCACCAGCCACTGTTAAAGTTCCTCCAGGCGTAAAGGTTAATGATGAAGTAGATTTTACCACTGTTACACCATTTGATTGGCGTAAATCAGTAGTAGAACTTGCTCCTAAAGTAAAGTTAGCAGCAGTAGTTCCTGTAAAGCTAATGGTACCACCTGCTGTATTTGCATTTGTACTGAAATCTAAAGTACCGTTATTCACTAAGCTACCGCCTAAGAATAAAGTATGGGTTAACACTGTACCAGTAGCTGCGGTTTGGAATGTACCACCTGTAGCAATGGTTACATCAGTTCCAACAGTTAATGAGGCAGCAGGTGTAGCTTGATAAATCAATATACCGCTTGTACCTTCTCCTACTGTAACTGTTTTAGCAACAGCAGCCATATCAATAGTAACTGTAGCACCGTCTTTGATGGTTACAAAATCATTTGCAGAAGGTAAAACACCACCATCCCATGTAGTTGTTTGACTCCATAAACCACCAGTTGTTGTACTAGTAATTAATTGTCCGGCTAATGTTGATGCAGTGACAGATAAAGGTGTAGTTGTATTATAGGTAGGTCCACCCGGACAAGTAACTGCATTATAAGCAAACACAGTGTAGGTGTATTGGGTTGAAGCAGTTAAACCAGTATTGTTAAAGGTAGTTCCTGTTCCGCTGGCAATAATTACACCGCCTAATGCAGATGCACCAGCTGTATAAGATGTTCCATTTACAGGATTTGTTGGAGTTGCTGTGCCGTCTGTACGTACAATTAAATATCCATACGCACCTGGTGCAGCAGCAGCAGTAAATGAGCCACTAATAAATGAGCTACCTAAAGTTGTTGAAGCGCTTGTTGCTTGTGTAGTTGGAGCAACACAAGGTGTAGCTATTCTAAAATTATCGATATGGAAATCAATATCAGGCGAAGTAGAGGTTGTTGTA
>JBMOEQ010000092.1:0-11166 GCA_049314655.1 Ferruginibacter sp.
GCCGATTTTACAGATATCCGCCCCATGGATCGATATCGCATCATTGCATGGTTGGGTTGGGGTCTTAATTTAATCATTGCCGAAATCATCATTTATCAAATCTATAAACGGAAGAAAAATAAACAAGTTCGGCATCAAGCATCTATCTAATTAACGCTTCAATATCTGGGTCGCCTTCTAAATTATTCATTTGGCGCATGATATCATCGTATCTATTCAACACATATCTACTGGGCGGTTTTACAGCATATATTTTTGGATTGGGTAAACAGGCCGCAATCATTGCCGCTTCACTACGTGATAGATTTTTAGCATCTTTATTAAAGTAAGCTTTTGCGGCTGCTTGAACACCAAAAATTCCTTTGCCCATTTCGGCTACATTGAGATAGGTTTCTAAAATTCTTTTCTTGCTCCATACCTTTTCTATCATAAAGGTGAAATACACTTCCATACCTTTTCTGAAATAACCACCACCTTGCCATAAAAAAACATTCTTGGCAACTTGTTGGCTAATGGTACTTGCACCACGGCGGCGATTGGGATGCTTATCATTAAATTTCATCGCCTTTTTTATTGCCTTTATATCAAATCCATCATGATCGGGAAACAATTGATCTTCACTTGAAATAACGGCCAACTTAATATTGGGGCTCATTTCATTTAAACTTACATAATCGCGTTTTAATCCATATCCACCCAATAAACTTCCTACTTGAGTTAGGGTAACCGGCGGATCTATCCATTTACAAAAAAGGATATACACGAATTGTAAAACAAATAACCAAATGAAAATTCTTTTAAAAAAATGCCAAGCTTTTAGCATCGTGTAAATTTTATGATTCTATATTTTATGCCTATTTTTTTCCGGTACCTACATATACCAAATTGTATTTTTTTCCAATGACCATATTGCCATTGTTCGATTTTTTTCCAATTATATATCCGGTTGTACCTAATGCCAATCCGGCTATTAACAATTGCGGACTAAACCTGTCTTTATCTACTAAATATACAATGCCGCTGCCAACAGTAAGTAATAATCCGCCGCCCATTAAGCTGCTGGCGCTGGCGGGCCAATTAAACCTTCTGCCCGTTTTACCTATGGCTTTAATTTCGTTGTAATGATATTTATAAGGGTAACTGGTTACGGTATCTAAAACAAAAACGCCTAATGTTGTGGGTATTTGTTGTATGATGTATTCTTTTAAATAAAGCGTATCGTTATAAATTCTATCAATAACCGCTTCTATATAATTTCCTTTTGTTGTGGTGATATTGATATTATTACCGGCATGAAACGAAGCAATGGTTTTTCCTTTTTTCTTAAGAAAAATAAAATCACCGCCTTGTGCATTCATATATTGAAAGCCAAAAGATAACAGTAAGATGAAGCCAATTTTCTTCATGGTATTTTGCAACAATAGTTATTGTGTTGCTGCACTGTAAATTACTCCAAAGAGTAATACTAATCCAAATACAATTAATAAGCCACCCGATAATCTATTGATGAGGGAAATATTTTTATCGGTTAATTTATCCCTGAGTTTTCCGGCAAGGGTAACTTTTAAAACATCGGCACCCATATTTAATGCTAAACAGGTACCAAAAATGATGATGCGATCTTTTACAGAACTTTGAAGAGCGATGGTAGTTGCCGTGGTTAACCAAAATGCTATTACTGCCGGATTAAGGGTATTGATTAAAAAACCTGAAGCGATAAGTTTGGCGTGGGTGCCTTTTGAAACCCTAATGGCGGCTTCTTCTTCACTGCGTTTTTTTACTTTTTTGAAGAATACAAAAAATACGCCCATCCCTATTAAAAATAAACTTCCTGTAAACCCAATTGTTTTTTTAAAATTCATTAATTCGCTCACCCATTCAGAAAAAGCATTACTGAGTATTACCAATAAAAAATCGCTTAACCATACACCGGCAACAAAACTAAATCCGCCGGCGCGACCATTATTGATGCTTTGCTTGATGATGGTAAATATTACCGGACCTACTGAAAAAACCAGTAAAATGCTAATGGCGAAACCTTTCAATAATGCATCAATCATGCAGTTAATATATAATGTTCAGAAAGGTAGTGAAGGTAATTAATTATGCTGAGGCCTTAAGCATTTTGTATAAAATTTGATTAAAAATACTGCAGCATTATTTCTTTTTAAAAATAGGCACTGTACTGCAAGGCTCTCCGTACATGATACTTTTTACATACGGTCGTAGTATTTTGGTAGCCATAAGATAAGCTGCTTCTCCCACCGGAATTTCGCCACATCCTTTTATTACAACTCTTTTATCTGTATATTCTTCAATATTTAATGCTTCTATATTTTTGAGTAAAAGTTGATTTTTTACAGTTGCCACATCTCCAAAAATTACATCTTTTGCCACCGGTTGAATATATCCGGCAACCAACATATATGCCCACATGGGTATAATAGCATCGGCACTGCAGGTTACAGCAACATAAGCATTGGTATAGGGCTGTAGATCGAGCACTTTAAGCGATTCTCTAAAATCCTTTTCTTTCAGAATTAAACCCATAAACAAGTGGTCTTTCATATCAAAAACTGCAATATCCAATTTTGGATATAGGGTTTCTAAATCTAAAGTAACCAAAGCGCTTTCGCTTACCTTATTTACAAATGTTTCTTCCATCTTGCAAAATTAGAGCTATTTATGGTGTGGAGACAGATTTGATATTTCGAGTACGGGAAAATTGTACATTTGGGAGCAGCAAAAAGCCGAACTATTATGTTCGGCTTTTTAATATTTATGAACTAAAAATTAGTTGAATTTACTTCTGTTATCTTTAATGGTAGCTAATTTCTTCAATGCTTCAAACCAACCATAAGAAGTTTGTTGCATCATTACCTTACCCTTGTCGGCAATTTGTTGTGCTGTAAGCTCTGGGGCATCGGCAGGTTTAGTACCAATTGAGTTTACTTTAATAACATAAACACCATTGTTACCGGCTATTGGTTCAGAAACTTTTGTTTGATTGGCTTTGTTGAAAGCGGCACCAATTAATTTTGGTTCTTGTCCGATGCCATTAACAATTTGAGCAGCAAATATTAAAGATGAATCTGCACCGGCTGTAGAAATTTGTCCGCCATAAGCTGCAGCAGCCGATTCTAAAGTTGGTGTTTTTCCTAACTTTTGGTTAATAGCTTCAGCTTTCTTTAGGTTTCTAATGATAAATTCTACCATTGGACGGGCTGTTTTTGCATCCGGTAAACCTTCGGGTTGTACTTTAGTTACAACAGCAACAACAAATTGATCGCCTACGCTAAATGGCTCGCTCACTTCACCTTCCTTAGCTTCAAAAGCCCATTTAATAACTTGGCGAGCATCTTGAATTCCGCCTAATTGAAAATCATTTTCTTTTATTAATATAGGTACATCAATTTTCTTTAAGCCATTCTTTTGAACATAAGCTTCCAAGGCTTTTGCATCTCTTGACTCGCCGGAAACTTTAGTTGCTTGTGAACTTGCAAAATTTACAGTTTCGTCGCTGGCAATAATTTCTTTTGCCATGTACGCCAATTTGTAAGCCGGTTCAAAATTCTTTTGATTTAATACTTCAATATAATGGTAGCCAAAAGATGTTTTTACTACTTTTTTATCGCCGGTAGAACCATAAAAAATGGTTTCAGCAAATTCCTTTGCTAAACTAGAAAATTGAGCCGATGTAAAATCGTATTCGCCTTTTTTATCTTTACTGCCTTCGTCATCTGTATACTTTGTTACTAAAGTTGCAAAATCGGCACCACCTTTAATGGCAGCCTCAATACTATCAATACGCTTTTTAGCAATGCTGTCTTCTAATTTAACCGCACCCGATTGTGGATCGTTGGTACCAATTAATATATGGCGGCATTTTACGCTATCGGCTAATTGACGAGTAGCAAGCATTTTAGCTATTACAAAATTCTTATTATCAAGGTATGGACCAAATACACCACCAATTGGTAAAGCCGCAACAGAATCTTTTTGCGACATGGTTAATTTTGATTTCAACACATAACCATCAGAAAAATTGATTGCACTCATGTTTCTTGATACAAATATTTTTGCATTGGTATCTGCAATAAATGGAGCTTTTAATGTAGATACAGCTTCAAGTGCTTTTAATGTATCGGTAGCACTTGGGTTTGCATTAAATCCTATATAAGAAATATTGCGACCACCATCTTGTTTGTAAGTGGCTTTACGTTTTCCTATATAATCCAAAACTTCTTGATCGGTTATTTTAATGGTACTGTCGCCAATTACCGAATATGGAACTGCTACATAAGAAATAACAGCAAAGTTTTTTCCTTCAGCCATATCTCTTTCTTGCATCCAAGTAGGATAATATGCACCAGCGGCAATCATGCTATTGTATTTATTATATAGTGCTTGTAATTTCATCGGCTCAATGATTTGCGCATTGATCGCATCTCTTTGTTCGCCTTTCATTTTCTTTACATTCAACCACCATTGCTTTACTTGTTCTACATCGTAACGACCGGTTGTTTTATCGGTAAACGCTTGCTTTAAAGTATAAGGCGCCGATTCTTCACTAAACATAATACTACTTAACTCTTTTGGAGCAAAGGATAAACCCAGTTTTTCGAATTCTGCTGTTAAAACTTTTTCAGCAACAATTTGATCCCAAACCGATTGGCGAACAGAGTATACTTGGTTGCCGCTAATACGACCTCCATATTGTTCTTCTGCTTGCTTAAATTTATCAGCAAACACTTTGTACTCTATTGACTCACCATTGATTTTACCAATAGTTGTGTTGTTTGATCCAAACATAGTACCACTGCCTTGTTTGGCATCCATCATGATGAATCCTATTAAACTTAGAGCAATAACACCAATTACAATGGCTGCTCCTTTGTCACGGATATTCTGAATAATCTGCATGTGCTTGTAAAAATTAAAATGGACGGCAAAAATAGGGAAAAAAGTATATGAAATGTGGAAAATTTGTGTAGTTCGTACAGCTAAAATTCAGTTATTACAGGCATTTAGCTTAAATATCAAGTTTTAGCCCCTGTTCAAAACTTTTGAATAACATTCTTTTTCATTCTTTTCTATTATTTATAGCTTTATTAAATCTTGAAACGCCTTACTACGCTTGCTAATTTGCGGTTATACACAGGTTATGTGAAAAAGCCCTTTTTTGGGTGAATAAGTACCCTTTTTATAATGCTTTACTGGGGAAATTTGGAGTACAAAGGATGGGCTGAGCATTAAGGCTTAGGGTAGATGTGGATTACCTATAAGTTTTCAGGTATCGGATTAACATCTAGTTTCTTCAATACATAGAATTACTTTTCCTCGGCATATTTTATTAACAGTTGTGCTAAAAATTGAAGCTAAAATTTAAAAGCATGAGTATTTACAAATGATTACAGTGCTCATATTGAAAATATTAAATGTTAATTTCTTGTTGATGAAGGTGGATAAAACGATAATTTTGGATTATCAAAATTTGTAAAAATTTAATTTCCACAAATTCACACCCCTAGTAGTAATAGGTTTATTTAAATAATAAAGTATTAAGAATTATTATGTCAGATATTAACATTGCAAAATCTAATTTAGAAAAAAAAGGTTTTTTGGATATTGAGTTAGATCCTACGTTCGATTTGTTTAAAGCGATTGATGATTTAAAAAAAGAAAAGAATGCCATCATTCTTGCGCATTATTATCAAGAACCCGATATTCAAGATGTAGCCGATTTTATTGGAGATAGTTTAGCATTGGCTCAAGAAGCCGAAAAAACAAATGCCGATATCATAGTTTTTGCCGGCGTACATTTTATGGCCGAAACCGCAAAAATTATCAATCCGTCTAAAAAGGTTTTGTTGCCCGATTTAAATGCTGGTTGTTCTTTAAGTGATAGTGCCCCACCTGAACTATTTAAAAAGTTTAAGGAAAAATTTCCCGATCATTTAGTCATCACTTACATTAATTGTTCGGCCGGTATGAAAGCGTTAAGTGATATTATTTGTACCAGCAGTAACGCAAAAGCAATTATTGATAGTTTACCGAAAGACCAAAAAATTATTTTTGCGCCCGATAAAAATTTAGGTGCTTATTTAAATAAGCAAACCGGTCGTGATATGGTTTTATGGAATGGCGCTTGTATGGTACATGAAATTTTTAGTCTTGAAAAAATAACAAAATTAAAAATTCGTCATCCTCATGCTAAACTTATTGCTCATCCCGAATGTGAAGCGGCGATTTTAAATATTGCAGATTATATTGGCAGTACATCTGGTTTATTAAAGTTTACCCATAAGGATACTGCAGATACTTTTATTGTAGCTACAGAAACTGGCATCTTACATCAAATGCAAAAGGAAAATCCACACAAAACTTTTATCCCGGCTCCGCCCGATAATAGTTGCGCTTGTAACGATTGTCCGCACATGAAATTAAATACACTCGAAAAATTATATCTCTGTATGCAATACGAGTTGCCAGAAATAACAATGGATGAAGCTTTACGTATTGCCGCAAAAAAGCCAATGGATAGAATGTTGGCTATTAGTAAGCAGTATAATTTATAATCTTTATTTTTTCCAAAATAAGCTTATTCTCTTTTTTACATTATTTCTAATATTGGTGTAAAAGAGATTAATATCGCCTACATGATAATTTTTTGCTTTTAAAAATATATTGCCAAAAAATTTAGGTTTACTGGTCCATAAAATATTTCCATGTACAATTGCGTCTACTACTTTATTAGTTTTTTTATTGAAGTTTTTAAGTACGCCACCTTCATTTAAATTTCTGGGTGCATAATTAGTATTTGTCGTCCAGGTTAATGGATTAGTAACTATACAGGTAAATGTTTCTTTAGCAATATAATTAGTATCGATAAAGCCTTTTTTATAAGTACGCCAACTTACATAACAGCCTGTGTTTAATGAATCTTTACAAGAAGGAATTTCTTTAAAAAAATCTGCTTTGATGGGCATTCCAATGAGGTAAGCACAAACCAATTTATGTTGTAAATTTTTACCATCAATATATTCTTTCATTAAGCGGGCTGCATGAACAGTACCTTGGCTATGTGCTGCAATAATAATTGGTCTTCCCTTATTTAAATGTTGTAAGTAATATTCAAATGCTGTTTTTACATCAAAATAGGCCAATTCAAAAGCTTCTATTGCTTTTGCGGTATCCTTTGTATAAAAGGCATTTAAATGAGCTTGTCTGTATCTTGGAGCAAAAACTCTACATTGTTCATTAAAAGCACTGGCTTGGTATAAAACTGCGGAATAATCTGTTTTTGCATTTATTATTGCATCATCTATAGGAGCATTCCACCTATTATCTTTTTTATCTATTAATGTTGTGGGATAGAGATAAAATACATCAACTACGGAATCTTTTATATAATTTTTTCTGAATGGTTTACTGATGCTGTCAGACGGATCCCACTTGTAAGGATGTGCTGCCCAATAGGATAGATTACTATAATCTGGTTTACCATCATTACTATTAAATTGATAAGCCGGTAAATGGCTATAGGTTTTATGACTGCAAGATGATATTAATAACTGTAAGGTATAAACGATTATTAGTATTTTTACAACTTCATTTTTCATGGGTAATTTTCCTTTTTAAATTTTTTACCAAATAGGATAAATGAATATTTTTTGTAAATTTAATGTCTATTATTGCCATATAAAATTATTCTTATGTCTATTCCTTCAGTAGATCTTGCACTTTTTTTGTCGGGAAATGAACAACAAAAAAACGAATTTGTTCAAGCATTAGGTAAAGCTTACGAAGAAGTTGGTTTTGTTGCTGTTAAAAATCATGGGGTTCCCGATCAATTAATTAAGGATTTATACACCTATGTTCAAGCATTTTTTTCACTTCCATTAGAAGAGAAGCGTACATATGAAATTGCCGATTTAGCCGGACAAAGAGGGTATACCAGTTTCGGTAAAGAACATGCTAAAGGAAGTGAAGCACCCGATTTAAAAGAGTTTTTTCAATATGGTCAAGTTCCTAGAGATAATTATAAAGAGGAGGAATATCCACCGAATGTTCAAATCAATAGTATTCCAACTTTTAACCCAACTTTCGAAGCTGCTTATCGTTCTTTCGAAAAATCGGGTACTGCTTTATTACAAGCAATAGCCTTGTATTTAAATTTAGATGAACATTATTTTGATGAATATGTGTACAATGGAAATTCTATTTTAAGAGCTATACATTATCCCCCAATAACTCATGAACCAAAATCTGCCATCAGAGCCGAGCAACATGAAGATATTAATTTGATTACACTTTTGGTGGGTGCTTCTGCAGATGGTTTACAAATTTTAACCAAGCAAAATGAATGGGTTGGGGTAACATCTTTGCCCGATCAAATTGTGGTGAATGTTGGCGATATGCTTCAACGTTTAACCAATAATAAATTAAGAAGTACTACTCATCGTGTTGTAAATCCACCAAGGGAATTATGGCATACATCTCGTTTTTCAATTCCATTTTTCTTACATCCCCGTTCGAGTATGAGTTTACAATGTTTAGAATCTTGTATTTCTCCATCTACTCCAAAGGCTTATGAAGATGCTACTGCCGGTGAATATTTAGATGAGCGATTAAGAGAAATAGGCTTAAAAAAATAGTTTTTAATAATGGATTGTTGATTTACGTTTTATATTTTACAGTTATTGTTTAGCAATTTTGTAATTTTAGGAATACCAACAATCCATTAACTATTGCTTTTTATTCGTCATATTCCATTTTTAAAGGCTGTATTTGTACATGCTATTACAGCGTTTGGTGGACCTCAAGGACATTTGGGAATGATGATGAAAACATTTGCTGATAAACGGCATGATGTTACTCGGGAAGAATTAATGGAGTATGTTTCTTTTTGCCAGATGTTACCCGGTGCATCTTCTACGCAAACCTTAACATTAATAGGATATAAGCGGGGAGGTGTTTTATTGGCAGTGGCAACATTAATTGTTTGGATATTACCTGCCTGCATTTTAATGGGAGCATTTTCTTTTTTGGTTACAGATATTGGTTCTTCAAATTTACAGGATAGTGTTTTTAAATATATTCAACCCATGGCCATTGGTTTTTTGGCCTATGCCGCATACAAGGCCTTTTTAGTTTCTATCAATAATTTAATTACACAAGTCATCATGATAACGGTGATGGTAATTACTTTCCTCACTTTTAAAACACCTTGGGTATTTCCTGTACTTATTGTTTTGGGTGGCGTAGCAACAAATTTTAGCAGTAAACGTATTCCTGAGAAGGAGATAATAAAACCGCGACAAATTAAATGGCGGAATATTTGGCTTTTTTTACTCATATTTTTAGTTGCTGCTTCTTTAAGTGAAACAGCCCGTAAACAAGACTGGCCTAACAGAAAGGCCTATAATTTATTTGAAAATTTTTATCGATTTGGAAGTTTTGTTTTTGGTGGCGGCGATGTATTAATTCCTATGATTTTAGATCAATACGTAGCTCGGCCAACAGCTCCAAAATTTGTAGACAACAATGAAAACATTATTCGTTTACAGAAAGAAGAAGTTTTAACCGGGGCTGGTATGGTTAGAGCAATTCCGGGACCTGTTTTTTCTATTGCTTCTTTTACCGGAGGTATTGCTCTAAAAGATCAAGGTGTAAAGATGCATTTGCTCGGATGTTTGATTGGCTCTGTTGCTATTTTTTTACCTAGTGCGTTATTGATTCTTTTCTTTTTTCCGGTATGGCAATATTTAAAAAAGTTTGTGGTAGTGTATCGATCCTTAGAAGGAATTAATGCAGTAGTAGTAGGATTTATGTGGGCCGCAAGTTTATATTTATTGAAGGGAAATCAAATTTCAAATTTCTCGCCAGGGAGTTTTATGAATATTGGAATTATTTTGGGAACCGTAATTGCATTGTTGGCTTCTAAGATACCACCTCCATATATTGTAATTACGTGTATTCTTTTAGGTTGGTTATTTTAATTACCGATAGTAACGATTATTGTCTATTTCTTCTTTTACAATATCTGGCACCAAATACCTTATTGATTTATTTTCCTTTATAAGTTTTCGAATTTGTGTGCTAGATATTTCTAATAATGGCGCTTTTAAATAATGTAGATTTTCTCCAGTTGTTGTAGGTATAAATCCGGGTCTTTCATAAATATAGATGGGATAGTCTCTTAGCAGAAGCGTATAATTTTTCCATTTTGGCAAATTCTGTAAACTATCACTTCCCATAATAATAGAAAACTGGTGTTGCGGATACTTTTCTTTTAAATAGGTTAAGGTATCGATTGTATATGAAGGGCGTGGCAGTTTAAATTCTACGTCTGTAGCTTTTAAATTATTTTCTCCTTCAATGGCTGCTTTAACTAAATGAAGTCGATGGTATTCGTTTAGTAAGGTTTTACTTTCTTTCAATGGATTTTGTGGCGATACAACCAACCAAACTTGTTCTAAGTTAGTGGTATGAAGTACATGATTGGCTATAATAAGATGGCCATTATGTACAGGATTAAAGGAGCCAAAATACAATCCAACATTCATAATTTTTTGATAATCAGTTTTTTAGATTTAAATTTCTTCAACCCATATATTTTCTGCTTCATTCAATCTAAGGCTTAAGTGATAGCCGGCAACAAGTATTGAAATAGGATCACCTAATGGTGCAACTTGATCAATTATAATTGTCTCGCCTGGTACGCAACCCATTTCCATTAGTTTTAAGAAGATATCATCCTTTTCAAATGATTTAATTAAAACCCTTTTTCCAACGGCCACTTCCGATAATCTTTTATCCATAGCTCTGTAATTTGTATATCGTGAAATCTAAAAATTGTTTTTAATTTCGATCTAGATATGCCAGTACAATTTTTTTTCGCAGATGCAAAAATAACACTCAATCAACGAACTCGATTAAAGTCGTTTATTGATAATTTGTTTTTATCCGAACAGCATTCATTGGATACATTGTCGTACATCTTTTGTTCAGATCAATATTTACTGAGTATAAATAAACAGTATCTAAATCACGATGACTACACAGATATTATAACATTTGATTTATCTGAGCCAAATCAGCCCATAACCGGAGAAATTTATATCAGTGTAGATCGCGTAAAAGAGAATGCACAGCTTTTAGGTA
>JBMOEQ010000093.1:0-11094 GCA_049314655.1 Ferruginibacter sp.
TAAGTGGCAAATGGTAGCTTGTACTCCAATTCCATTTACCCATATAAACATCAATTCCCGAAATAAAACTAGTAATTCTTCCTCCACTAAACTGTTGTTTTTGCTGATAGTGTGCATCTTTAGCTGCAGTTTCTACCATGAGGCCGGCATTGGGTAAGATAGAAATCTTTTTTCCTAAATCTTTCCAATAAAAAACTCTTGCAGAACCGGTAAACCGATGGCCGTATTGAAAATAATCGTTATTCTCAGAATTCAATCTAACGTTTGCTTCTGCACTTACCCCTAAACGTTTGTACCTGCAACTGTATAAAGTATTCACTAAAAAATCTACACTACCCGAGCCTGTATTAATACTTGGATTTAATTGCTGACTGCCAGAAGAAGCAATAAATTTTCCGGTAGGTAATTTTACACCGCCACCTGCTTGTAAGGTTTGTTTAAAAATTTTGTCTTTATTGGCTGCATCATTATAAAGGGTGTAATACCCTGCTAACGTAATGTCTCCAATGCCACTTGCTTTTACCGCAGCGCCCATTTCAACCTGACGAAAATGATTAAATGGCACAAACGCAAACAATTGAATGCGCTTGCCTACATGCCATCTGCTCCATACTTCTACTGAATTAAAATACTCAGTTGAAGTATTTCCAAGAATATGCATTTGCTCCGAAATTAAATGTTGTGAATTAAAGCTTCTATAATGATAACGTACCCCAAGAAAATTTTTCTTAAACTGGGGTAAAATTCCAAAATGATACCCGTTGATAGAACAACCGCAAATTTCACAGGCAGTCGACAATAATGTTGTGCTCAACAACAACAATGATAATACGATTCGTTTATTGTTCTGCAAAACGCGTATCATGAATGAATGTATCATCGGTAAGTGTTTTTAAAAATGAAATAATTTGATTGGCTTCGGCAGCAGTTATTGCAATGCCATTGAAGCCGGGATGTTGTAACAGTGGATCTAATGTAACACTGCTTACTACGCCTGTACGATAATGATCCAACACGGCATTTAAAGTAAAAAATCTGCCATCATGCATATATGGACCCGTAACTTCTACATTACGCAAAGAGGGTACTTTAAAACAATATTTATCAGCCGGATTTAATGTTACCGGATAACGCCCTTGATCGTTTTGTGTTGTAGGCGGCAATCCATTGTTTCTGAAACTTTGATCGGTAAATAAATCGGTTGCATGGCAATTGGAGCAATGGATTTTAAACAATTGTAAACCCGCAGATTCATCAGCCGAAAAATTACTGCCAGGCTCATTGCGCACATACTTATCGTAACGCGAATTAGCGCTTACCATAGAAACCATAAACTGCGATAAAGCTTTGAGCATTTTAGTGGAGTTAATTTCTTCCGAACCAAATGCTTTTTTAAATAGTTTTTTATAGTTCGACGATTGATTGAGTTTAGCAATAACATGATCTAATTGCTCGCCCATTTCAACATGATTTTCTATAGGTGCTAATGGTTGTAAATCGAGATTAAAAATACCGCCATCCCACATAAAGGTTTTATAGAAAGCCATGTTTTGAATAGCTGGTGCATTACGTACACCAAACAAATCATGGATACCATGACTTAGTGCATGGGCAGCATGTGCAAAAGCAGCACTTTGTTGATGGCAATTTCCACAAGAGATAGAATTATCTGCAGAAAGTATACCATCATAAAATAATGTTCGACCTAAAATAAACCCATTTTCAGTAACCGGATTTTGTGCAATTGCATATTGAACATCCGGAAAATTTTGAGGCTTATTAAAAGGATATACAATATTTTTTAAATCTTCTTTTGAACAAGATGCAAAAAAACAAACACTTAAAAAAAATACAGAACCCCATAGATAATACAGGGTTCTGTTGTTATTATTTTTAATCATTGTGTACATGATCTACAGTGAACATATTTTGATAGTTGTTAGCAATGCTTACCGAAGCAGGATTAAACATCACCATTGGCGAAGCTGCCAAACTAATATTTGTACTGCCATTCAATACTTTTAGCGCATCTGCTAAAATATGAACCTCTGGAACTTTGCCTTCACGAACAAAAGCAACATTTCCTGCAGGGAATGAAAGTGTAATGGTTTTGATATTGTTGATGGTAGGGGCAGTCATACCACCAAAGCCACCAATATGATATTGAAAAGCATTACTCATTCCGGCAATAGCAGGTGAAGTACCTTCCATTTTAAGGAAGATATAGCCCGAGTTCCAAACCCAATACATGCCTAATCCACCGGCAGCTGGATCTAACACACCTGTGCGTTCTGATAATGGTGCACAGTTTTTTAAACTATCTACACCAAGTGTAAATGTAATTGCATTATAATCTCCAACAGGCACACCCGATAAATCAAGATCTTGCATTGTTGCATCACTTTCTTTTACTAAAAAATAACTCTCGTTTTGAGGAACTACATATTCCGAACCATCGGTTTTTTTAAGTCGGATATTGCTGATGTAATAATCAAATTTTGTAACCTTAAAAGTTTCGCCAACTGCATTAGTATAATTGGTGGTATTTAAAGCCAATTCGGCACTACCGGCTATGTTATCGAAGTGAACGGCAATGTCACTTTTGGCATTGGGGTTAGTTGTGTTACTTTTTTTACAAGAAGTAAATAATACTGTACTGATGAGTACTATAGAAAGCAATTTTTTCATGTTGTTGTTTTGTTTTTGAATTTAATATTTATAGATATACGTGTACACAAAGTACACTGCCACCAGAATGGATGTACTACATATAATTGTTGTAGCAATTGCAACCATGCGTTGCACTTTACGCATTTTGGTACTGGGGATTTTTACCCGAGTTGCATGCGCATCCACTCCCATGGCCTTTTGTAGTAAAGGTTGCATGAGTGTTCAATTAAGGTGTAAAAATGGAATAGAAAAGAAAGCCTAAACTGTTGGAGGCTTTAATAAAGCAGCATTGTAGCCTGTAAGTATAGATAATTCTCGATAGTTTGTAAAATCTACATCTTTATCTTCTGCAAAAAACCAAACTGTATGTAATTGTTGTGTAGATAAAAATAATTCGGTTGACTTTTCTTTTAAATTATTGGTGGTACCGGGCGTGTTTTGCTCTTTCTCGGCTTTGGCCAATTGTTTCTTTAAATAACACTTTCCATTACAATTCATTTTTGGTTTACTCTTGTTAACACAAAGATTTTTTGCAATGAAATCTTTATTTAAGGCATAATTGAGCATCACAGTGTATCTACTGTAATGCTGTGCCAACAAGGCTATGAGTAATATGAATGTGCCAAGATATTTCATCAACTGCTGCAAAAGTAAGGATATCTGAAAAACAATTTATGCTTGTACGCATATTTTATTAAGAATTAATGCTCAACAGCAATTGCATATTTTTTATAACTTGTACACATGAAGCAAAAGAGTTCATTGCAGTTGTTCGACTTCACCATGATTGTGGTGAGTTTAGTTATTGGCATGGGGATTTTTCGTACGCCGGTTAATGTTGCCCAAGCCTCGCCCAATTTAATGGTGTTTTTTAGCGCATGGATTGCCGGAGGATTAGTGGCATTTTGTGGCGCATTAACCTATGCCGAAATTGGCAGTAGATTTCCTGTTACTGGTGGCTATTATAAAATTTTTGCGTATGCTTATCATCCTTCCATAGCTTTCGGTGTAAACTGCATCATACTCATTTCAAATGCAGCTTCACTTGCAGGCGTTGCACTTATTGGTGCAGAATATATCACAACTGTTATTGCACCCAAAAACACCAATACAGGAACCTTTCAAATCATCATTGCCATATTTTCTATTATAGTTTTTTATGGCGTAAACTTATTGGGTTTAAAAATGAGCGCAAGAACACAAAATGTTTTAACGCTTATAAAAATTGCACTCATCTTATTATTAATTGCGCCATTGTTTTTTACCACACCAACAAACAATACAACTTCTATACTTCAAACAGTTGAACCAACATGGATAGAATTTTTGAAAGCATTTGGTATTGGATTAGTTGCCGTATCCTTTACTTATGGCGGTTATCAACAAACTATCAATTTTGGCGCAGAAGTAAACAATGCTTCCAGAAATATTCCAAAAGGTATTTTTATGGGCATCACCATCATCATATTACTCTATTTAACCATCAACTATGCATACATTAAAGTAATAGGCTTTGAGGAAATGAAACAAGCTACAGGTATTGCAGCTATAATGGCCAAATATGTATTGGGCGATGCGGCGGCTAAAGTATTATCTGTGTTGCTTTTTCTATCGGTATTGGCTTATGTAAATGTATTATTGATGAGCAATCCAAGGGTAATGCAAGCCATGAGTGAAGATGGCATTTTACCTGCTGCCTTTAAAAAACGAACACCCAAAAATGAAGTGCTCTTTACCTCTTTAAGTGTATTTGCGGCCTTGTGTACATTGATTGTTTTTTGGGCAAAAACTTTTGATGAAATTTTAAGTTTTTCTATCTTTTTAGATTGTATTGGCATGATCTTATCCGCGGGCTCCATCTTTATGCTGCGTAAAAAAACAGCACATTTAAACAACACGGGTATTTATCAAATGAAATTATTTCCACTTTTACCAATCGTATTCATGTTAGCTTATTTTTTTGTAGCCATCAGTATATTTAATAGCAAGCCACAAACCGCTTTAACCGGCATTGCTATTTTGTTGCTGTTTATTGCACTTTTCTTTTTGATTAAAAAAATTGGAAAACAATCCTCCGTTCAAGCATAAATTTATTACTATGGATCTTTCTTATATCATTAATGAATTGGCCGAAGATGCACATTTATATTTCAATGCGGTTTCGCCGCCTATTATGCAAACCAGTAATTTTTCGTTTGATACGGTAGATGCATTACGCAAAGCTTTTGAAGATGAGTATGGCGGCTTTTTGTATAGTAGAGGATTAAACCCAACGGTAGATATTTTAAGAAAGAAATTGGCGGCGTTAGATGGTGCCGAAGATTGTTTGGTTTTTAATAGTGGTGCTGCCGCAATTTTTGCCGCAGTATTAGCCAATGTAAAATCGGGAGATCATATTGTTTCTGTAAACAAACCCTATACCTGGGCACAAAAAATGTTTGATGTTATTTTACCCAGGTTTGGCGTAACCACCAGTTATGTAGATGGCAGGGCAATTGAAAATTTTGAACGCGCTATTTTACCCAATACTACTTTGATTTATCTAGAAAGTCCAAATAGTTGGGATTTTGCTTTGCAAGATATTAAAGCAGTGGCCGATTTAGCCCGCTCCGAAGGCATCATTACAGTGATAGACAACAGCTACTGCACCCCCATTTATCAACGCCCCATAGAAATGGGTATCGATTTAGTGATGCAAACCGGCACCAAATATTTAGGCGGACATAGCGATACCCTTGCCGGCGTTTTAAGTGGCTCTGCTGCTATGATGCACCGCATTTTTAACAGCGAATATTTGAATATCGGCAGTGGCATCAGTCCGTTTAATGCATGGCTAATGATTCGTGGATTACGCACTTTGCCCATGCGCTTAGAACATATTACAAAAAGCACAGAAAAAGTGCTCGCATATCTCAAACAACATCCACGTATAGAAAAAGTATTGTTTCCGTTTGACGAAAGTTTTCCTCAATATGCATTAGCAAAAAAACAAATGCAAGGCGCTTGTGGCTTAATGAGTTTTTACTTAGAAGCCCATCAAGTAACTTCCATTGAATTCTTTTGCGAGAAATTGCAGCATATTCGAATGGCTGTTAGTTGGGGTGGTCATGAAAGCTTAATAATACCGCGTTGTGCCGGTGTTCCCAGAGCCGATTTCGATGCTCAAAATCCCGAGCATAGAATGTTGCGCCTTTATGTTGGTTTAGAAGATCCGGAATATTTAATTAGAGATTTAGCACAAGCTTTAACGGTATAAAGCATCAAAATAAATGTAGAAAGTAGATTTGACCTGATTTTGGGTAAATAGCTGCTACAAATAGACTATTTTTTGCCGTTTATACAAATGCTAGGCAGTCATTCAATTAGGATGTTATACTTTTGTTGAATGCGTTACCTATCTATTATAATCATCGTTTGTTTGGCTGGCATTAACGGCGCATCGGCACAAGAAAAATGGGGCTTGCGCAAATGTGTAGAGTATGCTATGAGCAACAACATCAGCATCAAACAAATTGATCTTCAGCAAAAAATATCTGCCATCCAGCTTAAGCAAAGCAAATTAAGCAGATACCCCAATGTATCTGTAGGCAATAGTTACAGTAAAAGTTTTGGTTTAAGAGAAAACCCAACAACCGGTATTTTTGAAGACCAAAGTTTTTTCAATGTGGGTTTAAATATGCAAACCAGTGCAACTATTTTTAACTGGTTTAGCAGAAGAAATACCATTGCGGCAAATGAATATGATTTATTAGCGGCTAAAGCAACTGTAGATAAACAAAAAGATGATATTTCATTGATGGTTGCCAATGCCTTTCTTCAGGCATTATTGGCTCGCGAACAAGAAAAAATTGCTGGTGTTCAACTTACACAATCTAAAGCCCAATTAGAGAATACGCGTAAGTTGGTAAATGCTGGTTCACTACCCGAATTAAATGCGGCCGAATTAGAAGCACAAGTTGCTCGCGATTCTTCTACTTTAATCAGCGCCTTGGGTAATGTTACACAAAGTTTACTTTCCTTAAAATCTATAATGAATTTAGATGCGGCTGCACCATTCGAAATTGAAGCACCACCGGTAGAGTTGATTCCTGTAGATCCAATTGCCGATCTTCAACCCGATTATGTGTATGCTTTAGCGCTTAAAAATTTACCGCAACAACGTATCAATGATTTAAAATACAAAGCCGGAGAAAAAAATGTTCAATCGGCTTGGGGATCTATGAAACCAACGATTTCGGCATTTGGTGGTTTAAGTACAAACTATGTTTATTTTAAAGCACCCATCTACCAACAAATTCCTAATGGCACATCCACTACACCGCTTACCGTAACCACAAACACGGGAACCTATAGTGTAGTAAGTCCGGTTTTTACGCAAGGTGGAAAAACAGGTTACATCACCCCCAATAGTTTTGGTAGTCAGTTAAAATCTAACTTCGGACAAAACGTAGGCATCAGTATCAATGTGCCCGTTTTTAATGGAGGTGCATTAAGAAGCAATTATGAACGTTCGAAAATTAATTTGCAAAATTTGAATTTGCAAAAAGAATCGGATAATCAAAAATTGAAACAAGATATCTATCAAGCCTATAACAGTGCAATGGTTGCTTTGGCAAAATTCAACGCATCTAAAGTTACGGTTGAAACATCTCAACGCACTTATGATTTTGCTAGCAAAAGAGCTGCTGTAGGTATGTTGGGAACATTTGAATTAATTACCAATCAAAATAATTTATTCCGAGCTAAACTTGAATACATCTCTAACCAATTTGATTATGTATTTAAAATGAAAGTATTGGAATTTTATAAAGGCCAAGGAATTAAACTATAAACCGAATAGATGGGAAACTTACCATCTTTTATGATCTGGCAAAAAGCAGACTTTAAAAAGAACATGTTATGAGTAAAAAAGTAAAATGGATATTGATTAGCCTAGGGGTGATATTGATTATCCTTACAGTTTTAAAATTTACCGGGGCTTTTGGTAAAGATGAAGGCACAAAAGTTACAGCCGAAAAAGTGCAGCGTAGAACCATTACAGAAATTGTAAATGCCAGTGGTAAAATATATCCTGAAGTAGAAGTTAAAGTTAGTCCGGATATTAGTGGAGAAATTACCGAGCTTACTGTTCAAGAAGGCGATACCGTAAAAAAAGGCCAAATTTTAGCCCGAATTTATGCCGATATCTATAGCATTCAAGCCAACCAAGCAGCAGCAGGTGTAATGCAAAGTCAGGCTCAAGTAGCCAATTCAGAAGCGGCATTAGGTTCGTTAAAAGCACAACTCGATCAAGCCGAGAAAGTGTATAAAATGCAAAAACAATTGTTTGATGATAAAGTCATCAGCAAAAACGAATTCAATATTGCCGATGCTAATTTTAAAAGCGCACAAGCCAATTACAATGCCGCTAAACAAGGTATCAAAGGTGGAATGGCCAGCATACAAAGTGCACAAGCTAATTTAGCCAAAGCCAATAAAGATTTAAGTAGAACTGCTTTAGTAGCTCCAATGGATGGTGTGGTAAGTTTACTCAATGTAAAAAAAGGCGAGCGTGTGGTTGGAAGTAACATGATGGCTGGTACCGAAATGTTGCGCATTGCAGATATGGCTAAAATTGAAATTAGAGTAGATGTAAGCGAAAGTGATATCCCAAAAGTACATTTAGGCGATAGCGCTATTGTAACTGTAGATGCCTATAACGATACTAAATTTAAAGGCATCGTAACTCAAATTGCTAGCAGTAATAACGGCGCTTCTACTCAAGCCGCATTGGCTAATACCAGCACCGATGTTACCAATTACAAAGTGTATGTGCGTTTACTACCCGAAAGCTATGCCCATTTATTAGGCAAAGGAAGTTTTCCTTTTAGACCGGGTATGAGTGCCAGTGCCGACATTCAAACCAAAACACATGCAAATAAATTGAGTGTACCTATTAATGCCGTTACTACTCGCGAATTAAAAGACTCTACCAAAAATAAACCTACAGTAGCCAATACTGATGCCAATGCAGTTGCTGTTGACGACTTAGAAGTAGTGGTTTTCATAATAGACAAAGACGGTAAAGTGAAAAAAGTTAAAGTAAAAACCGCCATTCAAGATATCAGTTATATAGAAATTACCGAAGGAATAAAAGAAGGCGATCAAGTAATTACAGGGCCGTATGATATTGTGAGTAAACTGCTTAAAGAAAACGATAAAGTGAAAGTAGTAGACAAGAAAGACCTGTTTGGGAAAACCGAATAGTGCACTTTTTTCAAATACATAAACCTATCATATTGAATAATCCCGGTTGTTATAAGCAATCGGGATTATTGTTTGTACGCAATCTTGTACAGTAAAATCATTAAAATACGCTTTCCCCATAAGCAGCATGAATGCTAATTTTAGTATCGGTATAGTGTAGAATTAAGTGTTTTTTGATTAATTTACATTTAACCTTTGAACACCAATTTGTTTTCACTAGTTGTTATTAGAACAACAATACACGCAAAACATATTGAAAAGTACAGATCCGTTTTCTACTGTATACTTTCAAACCAAGATGAATATGAAGCAAAATTTTACGTTTTTATACCTACTTCTTTTATTATTCATTGGGAGCAACCAACTGCTCTTAGCACAAAATTCTGTGCTGATTAATTTTGGCAGCAGTACTTGTAATGCCGTAGGAGCGCCTGCTTTTTCGATGATCAACAATCCATTAACAGCAACTCCAACTGCATTGTCGAATTGCTCTATGGCTGCACAATTGCCCGATTTTTACAGTGTATTTGTAGCCTATAACCCAAAAAACAACTTAGTATATATTGCAGATGTAAGAAGCGGTGCAAATACAAAAATATGGACCTTAGATATTGGTTTACCCAACAGTATTAATTGTCCGGCAAGTATTCCGGTTAATCCCAATTACTCCTACAGCTATGTTTCCAACAATTTTGAATTTGATAACAATGGCGATTTATGGTCGTTTTCGAATTATAACATAAGCACCGGCCAATGTAATATGGATAAGTTTGATGTAAATACCGGCACAGTTTTAAGTACAAAGATTTTGCAATTCCCGGCAGGCAATTATCCAACTGCAATTTCTAGTGGCGACCTTACCATTTTACCCAATGGAAGAATGTTTGCCACTTTAGGCAGCTTTCCATCACGATTGTATGAAATTGTAAATTATAGTTCTGCAGGTGGTATTGCAACAGCAAATTTTCTTCAAACCCTTCCGCAAAGCTGTTATGGCATTGCCTATTTGAATGGACAACTAGAGCTCACCGGCGCCGATTTTTCGAGCTCTTGTTACTACTTCGATTACAATATCAGCACCAATACTTTAGGCGCCTTAAAGACTTTCCAAAACGGACAATTACCTATTGATAATACCAGTTTTACCCCATCGCTTGGCACTACCAAAAGATTAACCAATGCAGTAAAAATCAATGCCAACACCGCCGATCTTACGTATGAAATTTATGTACGCAATTTGGGCAATGTATTGCTTCGCGAAATTAATGTTTCCGAAGATTTGGGTGCTGTATTTGGTGCCGCTAATGTAAGTAATGTTAGCGCCAACTTTGTTCCCGGAGCCAATAGCGGAAACTTACTTTTAAATCCATTTTTTAATGGAACTACCATTACAAGCATTTTAGAAAACGGACAAAACTTACCCAATCAAACTGCAGTAAATACCGATTACTTTTTTAAAGTTGAAGTAAAATGTAGAGTTACAAATCTTAATACAACTACAACTTATCTCAACACTGCAATTGGCCGTGCAATTATTGGTACATCTGCCAACGGCACATTAATTAATATAAGCGACTCGTCGAACAATGGTACTTCGGCCGTTGTAGACCCAAATAACAATGCCAATGCCGGAGAATTAGGCGAAAATGTGCCTACACCGTTTAATTTTGGCGCAATACCCGTAAGGTTCATGCATATTCAAGCCAATAAATATAATGCTACCGATGCACGAATTTATTGGCAGGTAGCCATTCCTGTTATCAATGGCGAAAAATTTGAAGTTGAATGGAGCAGTAATGCTATCCAATGGAATACCTTAACTACTGTACCCATTTTAAATATCACACAACAATCCTATACAGTTAATCATCTTTCTATTCCAAAAGGATTGGTGTATTATAGGATAAAACAAACAGATAAAGACGGATTTTACATTTATAGTAAAACAGTAATTGTACAAAATAACAACAGTGTACAGCAAAGTATTGTGTATCCAAATCCTGCAAACCAATTCATTCAAATTAATACACCCGATTATTTAAGTGAAAAATCCTTTGCAATTCTTTCAGATGCTATTGGAAGAAAAATATCTGTTACCAATGTTGTTGCAGGAACTACTACTATTGCCACAGATCAATTGCCCAATGGCACTTATGTTTTACAGATTGATTATGGAAT
>JBMOEQ010000094.1:0-10974 GCA_049314655.1 Ferruginibacter sp.
TCAAAAATGCCGCTGAACCATTTTCTTGAATAAATTGTATGGCTTTTTTTCGATTAGCTTTTTTTTCGTCTGAATCAGCAAATGAAGAAGAATGAAAAAGACCGAATTTGTTTAAAACAGCACCAAATTTTTCTGCAAAAGCCAACGTAATGTAGCCGCCCATACTGTGTCCAATTAAACTTATGGTTTCATTGGGTGGGGTAGTTGCATCAACAATACTTTTTACTACAACTGCATACGTATCAATATCAGCATGTGGTAGTATTTCCGATTTGCCACTCCCCGGTATATCGGGTACGATAACACGAAAATGTGCACTCAAAAATTTTACCTGCGCATCCCAAATACTGCCCTCTTCTCCAAAGCCATGCAACAATACAACTGTTTTTCCCTCACCAAAAATGCGATAGTATACTTTCTTGTTTTGATACAATAAAAAATGTTCTGTCATGTTGCGTGTTAAGTTGAATTAGGATTTACGGAAATATTTTAAAGCACTACGGTACAAAATAATCAAAACGATAGGGATGAGTGCAATATTTAATTGTTGTGGTAAGAAGAACCAAACCAACAATAATAAACTATACAAAACAGTAGTAATACCAAAGTAAAATTTAGCCCATCGCTTTGTGCTGTTGATTAAAAACGCACCAATCAAATGTGTTGGCCATGCCCATAACAAATTGAAATTGTTTTTGCACATGCTATGGTCGGTTGCCGTCCACATAAAAATGAGTACAACACCTAATGCGCCTGTAAGAAAAAACAACAATCCATCAAAGCCTAACAATACAGAAGCTACAAAGGCATTGCCATTTCGGGTGAGGGTAATTATTAAAACAAGTAGTAAAAAGAAACTCATCAACGGCGTAAAAAATCCGGCTTTATTGGCCGTTTCATTAAATGGATATACCGCTTGAGTAGATGCAACAACCGAAGAACTATCAATTGCTTTCATTAAATTATCGGGCAAAAATAAAGATTGCGCATTCGTCATTACCGCATCTGTTGGGGCGCCTAATAAAATATCAATACCTAATTTACTCCAATGCTTATTGCGTTGATCTAAATATTGATGAATGGCTTGTCTAAACCTTGTGCCTTTGGGCATCACTTGTTTAAAAGCAGGGAAATTGGCTTTGTATTTTTGTAGTAAATCGCGAGGACGAATAGTGCAATTGTCGAAAAAGAAATCGTATTTATAATACCTGTTTTCTATTTTAATATTGTTGTATAAAGCTTCAGTCAATTCTATTTTTTCGGCTGCCGAAAGATTCAATAATTGTTCGGTAATGCCTCTATTGGTAAGTTGATAATCTTGCTTAAAAATTTGAAAATCTTCTGCCGATAAATAATACATCAATTTCCCCCGAATAAATTTCATGTAAAAAGAAGGGTCATCAAAATCAAATGTACCATAGTTAAAAACGATGTCGTTGGTGCTGCTGCTGTCTACTATTCTAATGGCGGTATGTCCAAAGGTAGAGTACAATTCATCCCCTGGCGAACAAGTGAGTAAGGAGATGCGCAAATGCGAACTGTCTTGTGCTTGAACACTCGAAATCAATACACTAAAAAAAACGCTCACTACAAGGAGTAGCCGATTCAACTGATTCATAATTTTTATTTCAACATGAAGTAATCGCCAGTTTTGCAATAGCGTTAAGCTGTAAATTATATAGTCAGGTTATTGTCTAGAATAATTAGGCGCTTCTCTTGTAATGGCAATATCGTGTGCATGACTTTCACGCATACCCGCATTAGTAATTTTTACAAAAGTAGATTGTTGTAAAGCTTTAATATTGGCAGCACCACAATAACCCATACCTGCTCTTAAGCCGCCGGTATATTGATGTACTACATCTAACAATGGACCTTTAAAAGCAACCCTACCTTCAATACCTTCAGGTACAAATTTTTTCACATCTGCTTCTACTTCCTGAAAATAACGATCACTGCTGCCTTGCGCCATCGCGCCTAAAGAACCCATGCCACGGTATTGTTTAAAGCGGCGACCTTCATAAATAATGGTTTCACCCGGACTTTCCTCCGTACCTGCAAAAACATTGCCCATCATTACACAATGCGCTCCTGCTGCTAAAGCTTTTACCATATCTCCGGTATAACGTATGCCACCATCACTGATGATACCTACTTTTTTATTTTTAAGTGCATTGGCTGCTTCCATCACTGCTGTAATTTGTGGAACACCCGTACCGGCAACAATTCTTGTGGTGCAAATAGAACCCGGTCCAATACCCACTTTAACCGCATCGGCACCGGCATTAGCCAAAGCCAACGCACCTTTTGCTGTGGCTACATTTCCGGCAATTACCTGAATGCCTTTGATGCTTTTCTTAATCGTTTTTAAAGCATCGATTACCCCTTTGGTATGGCCATGCGCACTATCCAAACAAATTACATCAACGCCTGCATGGTGTAAAGCTTTTACTCTATCCATGGTGTCTTTGGTAATGCCCACACCTGCGCCTACCAATAAACGACCAAAACTATCTTTAACCGCATTGGGGTGCGATTTTAATTTTAAAATATCACTGAATGTAATTAAGCCTATGAGTTTGCCGGCTTTATTCACCACCGGTAATTTTTCTATTTTGGTTTTCTTGAAAATAACTTCGGCTTTTTTCAAATCGGTTCCTTCGGGAGCAATGATGAGGTTTTCCTTCGTCATTACCGTACTAACTTTAGCTGTAAAATTGGTTTCAAAACGCAAATCGCGATTGGTTAAAATACCCACTAATTTTCCGGCCGGATCAATGATGGGAATACCGCCAATTTTATTTTCTTTCATCAAATACAAAGCCTCTCCAATTGTAGCATCGGGCGATAATGTAACCGGATCTAATATCAAACCATTTTCACTTCTTTTTACTTTACGCACTTGATCGGCCTGTTGCTCAATACTCATGTTTTTATGCAAGATGCCCAATCCGCCTTCACGTGCCAAAGCAATGGCTAATGAAGCTTCGGTAACGGTATCCATGGCTGCACTTAGTAATGGAACGTTTAACTTAATTTGTGGGGTGAGCTGTGTAGTAATATTTACATCACGCGGTAAAACTTCGGAATATGCCGGCATCAACAGCACATCATCGAAAGTTAAGCCTTCACCAAAAAAGTTTGCAGATTTGCGGGAGGAGGGAGTATTTCTTGTTGCCATAGGCGAAAATACACCGATTTTTGGGAAAATGAAAAGCCTTTCTGAAATTACTTTATTATTTAAAAGTTAGCTTTTGCTGTTTAATTTTTATTCTTCAATTGGGTGTATATGAAAATATATCATTCATTCGCCAGTAATATAACTGCAGTAGATATGATTTTAACATGATACTTTTTGAGTTTCTTTCTTTTATAGCATGTGCTCATATGGTTTTCAATTTAAACCTTATCACTAATTAAAAGCAGTAGCAGTTTTTAATCTGAATGATATGTTTATTTAAGCATATTTTGCTTAATAGGATTGGAGTAAAAGCAGTATAATATTTCTCTAAATTTGTTATAAACATGAATTAGATGGATAAGCGTTTTATAGACATCATTTTACTAATTAAACAATCTCGACTCGATGCGATCAAATCAGTTAATGTGGAGATGATCAATTTGTATTGGAACATTGGTAAATATATTAGTGAAAGACTAGAACTTTCGGAGTGGGGAGAATCGGTTGTTTCTGAATTAGCAAAATACATAAAAAATAATGAGCCTCAAATGAAAGGCTTTTCTGATAAGAACCTTTGGAGAATGAAACAGTTTTATAGTATTTATAGAGATTCTCCAAATCTCTCAACACTGTTGAGAGAAATTAGTTGGTCGCATAATTTAGCAATCTTTTCAAGATGCAAATCATCTGAGGAAAGGGAATTTTATTTAAAAGTTGCAAAGCAAGAAAATTACAGTTTTAGGGAACTAGACCGCCAAATTTCTGCGAGCCAATTTGAAAGAACAATGATTGCTAATTCAAAACTCTCTACATCGTTGAGAGAAATAAATCCAGATATATCCAACACATTCAAAGACAGTTACGTATTTGACTTTCTTAACTTGCCAGACCCACATAGCGAAAACGACTTGCAGCGTGGACTTATCCGGCAAATGAAAGATTTTATTCTTGAATTAGGAAAGGATTTCCTTTTTATTGGAGAAGAATTCAAATTGCAAGTGGGCAATAGCGACTTCTATACAGATCTTTTATTTTATCATCGTGGATTACAATGTTTGGTAGCATTTGAACTAAAGTCAGATAAATTCAAGCCGGATCACATCGGACAATTGAATTTTTATTTAGAAGCATTAGATAGGGACGTGAAAAGGCCAAACGAAAATCCAAGTATTGGAGTACTATTATGTAAAGATAAAGACAGCGAAGTTGTAGAATATGCATTAAGTAGAAGTCTTTCCCCTACTATGGTAGCAGAATACAAAACACAACTGCCAGACAAAAGACTTTTGCAACAAAAACTCCATGAATTATTCGATAAAGAAAGGGACGAATAAGTTATACTACTGCTACTTCATTAATACTTCGAATGTAGTTGTACTATATTTCCTATGGTTCAATTACTCGAATTAATTTTAATCCTTAAAACGAATTGGGTTACCAATTGCAATCCCAAAAACAAATTTACTCATTGTCGAACTCAACTAATTGGTACCATCAATATGCTTGTATCAAAACATCCGTAGGAATATTTAATTTATCATGCAGTTGTCTAATGTTTTCAAGCGATAACTTTCGCTTTCTATTCAAAATTTCACTAGCCCTACTTTTTAGTCCAATAACATTTGCTAAATCGGTTTGAGTATAACCCAGTTGTTCCATTCTAAATTTAATGGCTTCTACCGGATCGGGTAGGTCAATAGGAAATTTTTCATTTTCATAGTTTTCTATTAAAATGCCTAATATTTCCAACTCGTCGCCATTTTTTGTTCCTTTTTTCGAATCAAAAATTATGTCAAATCTTTCCAACGCTTGTTCATAATCCTTTTTTGATTTAATAGGTTTTATGTCCATTTTATATTGTTTTATCGTATAAATTTAAACACTTACTGTTAAATAACTGCATCTTCAATTCAACCCTAAAGCATTCAAACTTTACCCTAATTAAATCATTCATCAATACTGTACAATCTTTATAAACGCCACACTTCCATCTACCCAACCGCTTCATACAACTTCCCCGGCAATGCATGAATAATACCCTGCATTTCTAATGTAAGTAAAGCACTGGCCACCGCACTGCTCGATAAATTGCTTTGCAAATAAATATCATCTATATGCACCGATGGTTTGGTTTTAAGTAGGGCTAAAATCCGTTCTTCATCGGCAGTAAATTCTACAAACAATTGTCGTTGTAATTGTTTTTTAGCTGCAGCAGCAGGCGCCCAATTCATCAATTCTAAAAAATCTTGTGCATCATTAATCAAGGCTGCTTTATTGTTTTTAATGAGGTAATTGCAGCCTTCACTTTTTGTATCGGTGGTTCTTCCGGGTACGGCAAAAACATCTTTGTTGTACCCATTGGCCAGCTCGGCTGTAATTAAAGAGCCGCCCGATTTTCCGGTTTCCACCACCACCAATGCATCGCACATACCGGCAACAATTCTGTTTCGTCGCGGAAAATTTTGTTTATCCGGATTGGTTTCACTTATAAACTCCGTGAGCAAACCGCCTTGTTCTACCATTTGTTTGGCTAATGCTTTGTTAGAGAATGGATATATTCTATCTAAACCATGTGCCAACACACCCACCGTTGAAAATTGATTGCGCAATGCATTTTTATGTGCAATGGTATCAATGCCCAAAGCCAAACCACTAACAATAAGCACATCTTTTGGAATAAGTTCCTCAATAAATTTTTCGCAAAAATGCCTACCATATTCACTGTTGTTTCTAGTGCCAATGATGGCTATAATTTTTTCTGCGTTGAGCGAGGCATTGCCTTTATAATACAAAACCGATGGCGCATCATAACAATGCAATAAGCGTTTGGGATATGCTGCATCCGAAATACAAAGTGCAGTAATTTTATATTGATCAATAAATTTCAATTCCGTTTCGCAACGCTGAAATTGATCAAATTTTTTAATGGCTGTAGCCCTAATAGATCCAATGCCTTCAATGCCCTCTAATGTTTTTCTTTTAGCTTGAAAAATATTAGCAGCATTGCCAAAAATATTCAAAAGCGATCGGGCATGAACGGCTCCAATTTGTGGCACCATCGTTAATGCAAGTTGATACAGCAAATCGGCATTCATGTAATGGGTTCGGGTGTTAATCTATAGGTTCAAAAATTTTTATTGAATACTCAAAATGCTTAATTCAGTTCGTCGGTTATTGGCCTTGCCGGCTTCGGTTTTATTATCGGCAATGGGTTTTCCCGATCCTAATCCTTTGGCTTGTAACCTGTCTTTACTAATTAAGCGACTAGCGAGTAAATACGCCACCACTGCTTTTGCCCTGCCGTCCGATAAAATTAAATTGTCTTGCACCTTACCAACATTATCGGTATGCCCGGTAATTAAAATTTTAATCGTAGGGTTATCGGTCATCAATTGAATCACTTTATCCAACTCTACTTTCGATTCGGGTTTTAGCACGGTTTGCTTGGTATCAAAGAAAATGTTTTTTAAGATAATAGAAGCGCCGGCTTCAATGGGTTTTAACGGTATATCGGCAGTAAAAATCGTATCGGTATTGGGTGAAATCAGGTTATAATGTTCCGAAAAAAACAAGTAGCCTTTTCGGTTAATGATAAAAGCATACTCTTGTCCAATGGGTAATGTGGTCAGGTAATTACCATCTTCATCGGTTTGCACTTTGCTCAACACTTGTCCGGTTTTTGTATTGGCCAATTCTACCTGTGAGGGTAAGCCCAGCTTGGTTTTTTGGTCGTACACTTTTCCTTGTACCCATAAAGTTTGGGGCGGCCTAGTATCGGGGCGTAGTTCAAAACTGTATAAATCCAAAGCGCCCTTGGTATCACTTTTATCGCTGGCATAAAATCCGGTTTTGCCATCGGCAGCAACAATCAATGAGCCTTCTTCGTCGATGGTGTTTACCGGGTAGCCCATATTGCAAGGCGTGCTCCAACTGTTATCCGTTTGTTTTTTGGTATAAAATAAATCGGTGCCACCATAACCCGGGTGTCCGTTGCTGTTAAAAAACAGGGTTTGGTTATCGGCATACATAAAAGCGCAACTTTCGTCGCTGGAGGTGTTAACGGTAGATCCCAAATTTTCGGGCCTACTCCATTGTCCTTTTGCATTGCGGTGGGTAACCCAAATATCTTTTCCACCAAAGCCACCGGCAAGGTTGCTGCTGAAATATAAATCTTGTTTATCGGGCGAGAGAGAGGGCGAGGATTCCCAAAAATCGGTATTTACAATAGCACCCAAATTTTGTGCTTCGCTCCAACCTTGGTTGGTTTTGTAGGCAATGTACAAATCGCAACTGCCTTCACCTTCGGGATAATTGCAACCTGTAAAAACAATCCAACGGCCATCTTGCGATATGTTTTGAGCGCCTTCATTGAGGTTGGTATTTACTTTTCCGCCCAGGGGTTTTGCGGCCGACCATCCGGTAGCCGTTTTACTCGATTCGTAAAAATCTTCATCATTAACAACTCTGCGGGTAAAGATGAGTGTTTTGCCATCAATGGTAAGGGCCGGGTAATATTCGGGGTGAATAGAGTTTATACTATCGCCCATATTTTGTGGCGAAAAAACATAATTGCCGGTGGGGTGATTGATTTCGTAGTTTACCGCAAATTCGTACACGCTTTTGCGGTAGTTGCCAGCACGTATGCTTTGTTTGTTGAGTGTGGGAATATTTAAAAATATTTGAATTACTTGTAGGGCACGGTTAAACTGTCCGGTACCGGCAAGGGAAATAGAGAAGGGTAAAAAATAATTCTGACAATAAACACTATCCAATTGAATGGCTTTTTCAAAATCGGCTACCGAGCCCGTATAGTTTTTTTGATTGGCTTTAATACCGGCGCTCGATAGCCAGGCATCTACAAAGCGAGCATCAAGTGCTAGGGCATCCTTCATTTTTTGAAGTGCAACATCATATTTTTCCTCATCGGCAGCTTCAATGGCTTTGAGGTAAATGTCCATGGGTTTTTTGGCTACTTTTTCGGGGTCGTACCATTGCGCATAGCCCTTACTTGCAAAAACAAGCGCTACACACAACAAGAGGATGTAATGGAACTGTTTCATACTACCTTGAAGATAAAGATTTTTACAGAAAACAGCTGCGCAAGAAATGTTAAGATGAGGGCGTTCCCCTACGGGTCGGGCTTTCCGTTGCAATCTTTTTGATCGTGCCTCCAAAAAGGATTTCCACTGCAATCCCTAACGCGGGGGTGAGGAAGTTAATTTGGAAATAAGTTTATAAAGTGAAATACAAGTACTATTCATTTTCATTTATAAATTATTGAAATTGTTGTTTTTAAGTTATTTTCATTTAGCGTTTATGATATTTATTCATAAATTTATCTGGTATGCATCTACCTAAATCAAAAACCCTACCCATAAATCTATTGGCTGCATGTTTCAATAATACATCAGCAACGTATAAATATTATTGGCTGCTTTCAATAATACAATCTGTTGAAGAAGAAAATTTGACCATCTCTAAGTTGCATTTATTTTCAAGGATGATTTCAAATGCTTGGTATACTGTAAATTATTTTCATGTTTCTTTTGGCAAACAGGATTTAATCCAACAAGTAATCATTCAGATAAATAAGTTAGAAAATATTTCTATTGATGAAAATCAGCAGATAGTGTTTCGAAAAATTTCATCTACAAAAAAGTTGGAAACATTAAATCAACTTTGGCATTTCAATAATAATGTACCTCATTGGTTTTTAAGTCCATGGTTTACTGGCATGAAAAGAAAACAAATTTATGATGCCTCAATAGGTTTTAATAATGAGTGTTTATATGAATTACATAATGATAAAATTTTAATCAATCCAGCTTGGAAAAGTTATTTAATAGAAAACGCTAGGGTTCTAAAAGATTTTTGTTATTGGAATCTTTCTTTATTTCTTCAATCAAAAAATCCTAATGTACCCGATATTCCAAGTAAGTTGATTAAGCCTGCAAAGCGAAATGGATTATCTATGCAACGAACACAGTATTGGGATATAGTTTTACGAGAGCTTGGACATGTGCAATGTATTTATACAGGTAAAAAGCTTACTGTAGGAAATTATGCAGTTGAACATTTTATTCCTTACAACTTTGTTTCTCACGATTTAATTTGGAATTTAATTCCTGCAAATATTTCTTTTAACAATACAAAAAGTGATAAACTTCCACCATTGAATAAATATTTCGATTCATTTTTTGAATTACAAAAGTTAGCTGTAGGTATTATCAAAATCAAAAAACCTGAAAGTAAATTACTTGAAGATTATTATACAGTATTCCCTGATTTAGAAACTAGTTTTACAAAAGAAAAATTTAGAGAGAGAATACAACCATTGGTTACTATAGCATCTAATAATGGCTTTGAATTTTTATAATAGTATTCACAAAATTGAAAACACAGTTTTAATAAATGAAAATATGGATTGCCCATTTTGTAAACTAGACGAAACAAGAAAATTAATAATTCAATCAGAAGCCGTATTTGCAATTTTCGATAAATTTCCAGTTAGTAATGGGCATGCATTAATTATACCTAAAAGGCATTGTTCAAATTACTTTGAGTTATCACTTAACGAGCAAATTGAAAGTTGGAATTTATTAAGTAAAGTAAAAGATATTTTAACAGAAGCGTTAAATCCTGATGGTTTTAATATTGGTATCAATATTAATGAATCAGCAGGGCAAACTGTTCCGCATGTTCATATTCATTTAATTCCAAGATATAAAGGAGATGTAGTGGAGCCGAGGGGTGGGGTAAGAGGAGTAATTCCAGATAAAAGGGATTATTAAAGTTTTAAAGGGTTTGTTAATATTATTGATAGTTGATTTATTGTTTGGAATCAATGTTATCTAAAATCTATTAAGATTTTTTTTCATGCTTAAAATATCATTTAAATGCTCAACGTTGTTTGCGCTACTGTATTAAAAGAAGGAAAAATATTAGTTACTCAAAGAAGTGAGCAAATGAAACTTCCGCTAAAGTGGGAATTCCCAGGAGGGAAATTAGAAGTCAATGAAAGTGAAATAGAATGTATTAAAAGGGAATTGCTTGAAGAATTAAATATTCAAATTGTCATCATTAATAAGATGCCAAATAGTGTTTATAATTATGGCGAAGTTGTAATTAATTTAATACCCTATTTAGCTAGATATGATTTTGGTGAGATTAAATTATTAGAGCATAAAGCATATAAATTTGTAGAAAAAGAGGAGCTTTTATTGTTGGATTGGGCTGAAGCAGATTTGCCAATTGTACAGCACTTTTTAAATTCGTACTATGAACCAAGGAATATATGAAGCATTAGTAACACAACTTGTTTCAATGAAGTTGAATTCATTGGATAAATCTAAATACTTTATAAAGGAAACCGCACTTGATAAAGAAGAAGCTGCATCAATTTTAGCGCAACATTTATCTAAAACAATTAAACATGCTTTAACTTTTGTAAAGGGCGAAAATCAAATAGAGCTTCAAATTGAAATTGCGAATAAAATAGTTCGTTTCCTTAAAGATGAATTGAAGAAAGAAGAGTTTGCTGAAGATTTGATTGAAACTGAAGGGAAAATATTAAAGGCAGTTTTTGAAAAAGTAGATGCACATTTTTCTGATTTAGATTTGCACCTTAAGGAAATAACACCTTATACAAGATTAACGCATAGCGAATTATTTACTGGCGGCAATGTTGGGTTGTCATTAGATAGTGAATTAAAAAAGGAAATTTTATCCGCCGATAGAATAGATCTACTTGTTTCATTTATTAAATTCAAAGGAATTATAATCTTAGAAAGAGA
>JBMOEQ010000095.1:0-10715 GCA_049314655.1 Ferruginibacter sp.
CGCTTATACTTATTTTAAAAATTTGGGTTTTGAAGTAGAAGTAATTTATTGGGATCTTTTTCAAGAAGAAAAAATTGCGGCTATTGTTCAAGATTTAATTAACCATCGTCCGGATATTTTTATTCCTAATTATTTTCCTTTTGCGTTTTATGCCGGAAGATGGGCTAAAAAGGCAGGCATACCTACAGTAATGATTTTGCATAACGACGACGAGTTTCATCATGCATTGGTAGATGCTTATGCTGATGAAAAAGATCCGTTTGCGGTAGATGCCATTGTAGGTGTGTCTAAATTAATTACCGATATGATTGTGGCCAGTGCACCGCATCATCCATTAGTACAATGCATTCCTTATGGTGCACCCTTGCCAAACACTGCGGCAACATTAGCTGCCGGCGATGTTTTGAAATTGGTATATGCCGGCCGAATTGTAGAACCACAAAAACGCATATCCGAAGTAGCTCGAGCTTTTTGTAGGGTAGCTAAAGAAATACCGGGTACACAATGTACCATTTATGGAAGCGGAAGAGCAGAGCCCGCACTGAAAGAAATTTTACGTACAGAAGGTGCCGGATTAGCAGTAAGTTTTGGAGGAAAATTAGAAAGCACCACAGTACAAGCACATTTATTACAACAACATATTTTTGTTTTACTCTCCGATTACGAGGGCATACCCATTTCCTTGATGGAAGCCATGGGTTGTGGTTTAGTGCCCGTGTGCTCTAATATCAGAAGCGGCATGACGGAATTGATTGAACATGGTGAAACCGGTTTTTTAGTAAACGATAGGGGAGATGATTTTGTAGCAACCATTCGTACTTTAAAAAATAATCCTGCATTATGGACTAATTTGTCTCAGGCTGCTAGGCATAAAATTGAAGCTCAGTATTCCGAATCGGTTTGCAATCAACAATGGTTGCAATTGTTGCAACAATTAAAAGCAAGTGCTGGCAAACAAACAGCTTTAACTGTACCTTCATTGGAAGCCTGTAAAGCATTTATATTGCGTCCCGAATTCAAAGAATATTATAACCCTCGTCCGGCGGCCTATAAAGTGCCATTCTATCGACTTCGAGTTTGGCTAGGCCGTAAGAAACGTGAACTTTTTAACCAGCATTATTAATTGCATGAAACCAACCATTGTACATATTATCGACGATTTTGGCAGAGGTGGCGCTGAAACGATGTTGGTAAAAGTTACGCATGCATTAACCGAATACAATAATGTTGTTGTAACGCTGTATCCACGCAATGAGTTTGAAGAAAAAATAGGCGATAGTTTTTATTGTTTGCATTTACAATCCAATTTAGCCATTCCTAAAGCAGCATTTCAATTACGCCAAATCATTAAAAAGCACAGTGCCATTTTAGTACACAGTCATTTGTTTTGGAGTACGGTTGTGGCACGTTTGGGAACGCCTCGTTCTGTTCCATTGCTTACTACCATTCACGCATTTGTTGCATCTTCGGTAGAGTATCAACCCTTAAAAATGCGTGTTGTAGAAAAGCTAACTTATCTCTATCGCAAGAGTACCATCATTGCGGTGGCAAAAGGTGCATTAGAAGAATATTTCCGATTCATTAAAGTAAAACCACATAAAGCCATTGCATTATACACTTTTGTAGATACGGAAATCTTTAAAGCTACTGCCGATACGAACAAAGCTTATTCCGATGATATTTTTTCTTTGGTAACTGTAGGTAATTTAAAAGGACAAAAAAATCACCATTTCTTATTAGAAGCATTCAAGCAATTGAAGAACGAACCTATTCATTTGGATATTTACGGAAATGGTGTATTAGAAAATGAATTGCAACAGATCATTGATGAACATCAATTGAAGGTGCATTTAAAAGGACAAGTACAAAATATACAAGACAGGTTAATGGGCTATAATTTATTTGTGATGTCTTCGCATTACGAAGGCTTTGCATTAAGTGTACTAGAAGCGATGGCCTTGGGCATGCCTTTGTTATTGAGTGATATTGCTTCTTTCAAGGAACAATGTGCCGATACTGCTTTGTATTTTTCTATCAAAAATACAGATGAATTTGTGGCGAAAGTAAAAGCCTTGTCAAAAAATCCCGAACAATTAAAAGCATTAAGCATCGCCACAAAAGAACGTGTGCTGGCACATTTTACTTTTACACACCATATGCAACAATTGCGAGAAATTTACTTAGAAAATACAAATGTTACATGTTAAGTGTTGAATGTTAAATGGGGGTATGCTTGGAGAACTCAGTTTATAAAGAATCTAGAGAGTATAAAGCCGTTCAACCACCGTCAACTAAACCCTAAACTTCTAAACCTCTAAACTTTGTAGGCCGATTAATCCATCATTCATCCACCGTCTATACGTCTATTTTCCTAAAGAAATTCGGATTAATTTCTCCAATACCATCCACAATTTTCGCCCTATTGAAAATTGCATCATACGTAGCTCGTGCAAGGCGTTGTAAAAATGCAGGAACAAACTTTTTATAGATATAGATGGCTTTACTGTCTTTTTCAAAACGTTTGCCTTCTTTGTTGCTATCGCTTACAGCCCATGTATATACATAATCGCTTTGTTGAACTTGAAGATCGGTTAAATCTACTTCAGCAATTTTTTCGGCAATGACCATTAGGTTTGTTGGACGATCATTTTTTAAAAATACCCTGCTCTTCACTGTTTCGGGATTCAACACTTCGTACCAATCTTTTGCACCATCTACCAATAACATTACCTTTTTAATTTTAAAGCCATTTTGCGGATGAAAAAGACTAAAAAATAATTCCGGACTAAATTGATAAAATCCATGACCAAACATATTATTTGCCGGCGTAATGGCTAAATAATGCCCGCCCACCTTCAACATTTCCATGCAATTTTTAAAGGCAATAGGAATATTAAAAATATGTTCCATTGTACCGCCATCGAAAATGGTGGTGTATTTATTTTTTAAATGATCGGGAATGGGTTTATTTAAATTATGCAAAACGGTTGCTTTTTCATAATCCGAAAAATCAATACTATCTATCGTGTTGCAACCTAATATTTCAAATAAAGGTTCGGCATAGCCATCAGAAAAAGAAACATCCGTATTTTTTTTTGTAGTATTTCCAAAATATTGGGCGAGTTGACCAATTTCTTCGGGCGTTGCAAAAAGCGTTTGGCGGCCCAACATGAGCGATTGTGTATAATCGGCCCCCTGTTTTTTGGCATAAAAAAGAAACTTCGCACAATTCACTGAAATACCCATAAAAAAAGCTTTAATTAAGCTGCAAATTTGAGGTATTAATTGTAAGGGAGCAAATGAAATCAATAAACAGGTTACAGGAGAACTATTTATTGTATATCTGCTAAAGGAACAATTACCTTCATTTGTGCCATAGCCGTATGCTTACTAGAACTTTTCAAATTAAATTAATTTGCCTTTGTTATGTTTGCATTAGCCAAACTGTATAATACACCTTAGTTGTGCTTATGGATAACAAGCCTAACAAAGTTTTTTTTCCTAATCTCGATGGATTAAGATTCATCGCCTTTTTTGCCGTTTTCTTTCACCATGCCTTCTTACCTGAAGTGGCTGATACTGAAAGAAAATCGGCCCTATTTCAATTTATAAATGCCCAAAAACAAAATGGCGCTATGGGGGTGAATTTGTTTTTTGTATTATCCGGTTTTTTAATCACCTATTTGCTTTTACACGAAAAAAACATTCGACTAAAAATCAATATCCCTAATTTTTATGTTCGAAGAATTTTAAGGATTTGGCCTTTGTATTTTATAGTTGTTGTTGCAGGTTTTTTATTAGTGCCTTTCATAAAAGCTAAAATGGGTGAGGCGTTGAACGAAACAGCTACCTTACCCTACTATGTATTTTTTGCCAGTAATTTCGAAATGATGCGTAAAGGCTTGGCCGATTCAACGATATTGAATGTGCTTTGGTCGGTAGGTATTGAAGAACAATTTTACTTGGTATGGCCTATTGTATTAAGTGTGTTGCCACGCAAAACTTTGGTGCCTGTTTTTTTAAGCATCATTATCGGTAGCATTGTTTTTCGTGCGTTTCATGCAAAAGAGTATTACACTTTATATTTTCATACATTTTCTGTTTGTGGCGATTTAATTTTAGGTGGATTGGTAGCTTGGTACAGCTATCATAATAAAAAATTCATTGATGCCATTCAAAAAATTCCGAAGTTGTTTATTATAACGGTTTATGTAATTGGTTTTATCCTTATCATTTTCGATTACCTCATTTTTGTTGGCCCGGCAATGCAAGTCATTGAACGTCCAATTTTTGCCCTCTTTTTTGCTTTCATCATTGTAGAACAAAATTTTGCAGAACACTCTTGGTATAAAATGTCTAACAACCGCTTTTTAAGCAAATGGGGCAATTATACATACGGGTTATATTGTTTGCATACGATAGGCATTTTGGCTGCACATATCCTTTCAGAAAAAATCCTCAAAATTCATAATCTATGGGCATTAATGGCTATTGATTTTACCATAGCATTGGCATTAGCCATGTTGATGGCTTATATCAGTTACCATTTCTTTGAATCGCCATTCTTGAAATTAAAAAATAAGTTTTCTTATATCACACGTGGGTAATTTTTTAATTCTGTATTCAACTTACCTGAATTTTTAATAATTTTTTAATTGAGCTTCCCATTAAAGGTTAATGATGGCGACGTGTTAAAGAAAGTTCAACTACAATAAATAGCAAGGGATTATTCTATTTTGGGAGATGTGGACGGCCAAATACCCTTAATTTTGTTGGCATAGCAAATTTATCATTCTTATAGTTTGAAGATAGTATTCAAACTGTAATCAAAAATAGTTTCATTCATGTGCGGTATCGCAGGTTTTATTGATTTCACGCAACAATCAACAGCAGCCATCTTACACCAATGTACCGATGCATTGAAACATCGAGGACCAGATGGTAGTGGCTACGAGTTTTTTCAAAATGAGCATTGTCAAATTGGACTAGGCCATCGCCGCTTATCCATTATCGATTTAAGTGAAACCGGTAAACAACCCATGTGGTATAAGCATTGGTGCATTGTGTTCAATGGCGAAATGTATAATTATGCCGAGGTAAAACAAGAATTAGAAAACATGGGCCATCAATTTATTGGCCATTCCGATACAGAAGTTATTTTACATGCATGGGAGCAATGGGGTGCCGAAATGATTCACCGTTTCATTGGCATGTTTGCTTTTGTAATTTACAATACCCAAACCCATCAAATCAATGCATTTAGAGATAGAGCAGGCGTAAAACCATTTTATTATTATTGGAAAGATGGCTTGTTTTTATTTGCTTCCGAATTAAAAGCATTTCATGCGCATCCAGGATTTAAAAAAGCCATACATCCTCAAGCTGTTCACCAGTTTTTACAGTATGGCTATATTATGGCGCCTTTATCTATATTTAAAGACACGCATAAGTTAATGCCGGGTTATTCCTTACAGTTAGATACGTTGCACCAAAGCATACAATTGCATTGCTATTGGGATGTATATACCGCTTACAATAAACCCAAATTAAATATCAGTGTTCAAGATGCTGTTGAAGAAACCAAATCGCTACTCATCTCCGCTTGCAAATACCGCATGGTAGCCGATGTGCCTGTAGGTGTTTTTTTGAGTGGCGGATACGATAGCACTGCTGTTACTGCATTAATTCAAGCCAATCAAACCGATCAATTAAAAACCTATACCATTGGCTTCCATGAAGAGGCATTTAATGAAGCCGTTTACGCAAAATCGGTAGCTGAATATTTAGGTACACAACATACCGAGCATTATTGCACTACCAAAGAAGCTCAAGATATTTTACCCGAAATACCTTTTTATTGCGACGAACCTTTTGGCGATTCTTCCATCATTCCAACTACATTGGTGAGTAGATTGGCGCGCCAAGAAGTTACGGTAGCTTTAAGTGCCGATGCAGGCGATGAAACTTTTGCCGGCTACACCAAATATCCATTGGCGATTGATTTATTAAAAAAATTCAATTCCGTTCCAACATTGTTAAGAAGTCCGGCAGCAGCAGTTATCAAAAATATTCCCGATAATTTACTCATTAAACTTTCGGGTAGTACGGCTGCGCCCATCAAGCGCGAACGTTTTGTAGAATTGTTGCGTAAAGGCAATCCAACGGCATGTACGGTAATGGATGTAATGTTGTCGCAAACTTATACCAATCAAACAATTGGCCATTTATTACAAGATGATATTATTGCACCCACTTCTTTCTTTCATAGTGAGGCAGCTTTACAACCGGCACTCAATGAATTGGATAAGATGTTGGCAATGGATTATAAAACCTATATGGTAGATGATATATTGGTGAAAGTAGATCGAGCTGCCATGAGTACATCCTTGGAAGGTAGAGAGCCTTTACTAGATCATCGATTAATTGAATGGGCTGCGCAATTGCCTCCCGAGTTAAAATATAATGGCAGTAAAACAAAATTTATTCTTCGCGAAGTATTGCACCAATATGTTCCGGCAGCAATGATGGACAGACCAAAAATGGGATTTGGAGTGCCTGTATTTGATTGGTTGCGCAATGAACTTAAATTTTATGTGGAAGAATATATGAGTGCTGCAGCTTTTGCACAACACGGATTATTTAAACCCGCCGGAGTTAAGCATATTGTAGATCGATTTATTGCCGGCGATAAAAATTATAATAACCTATTTTGGTATTTATTGATGTTCCAAATGTGGTATAAAAAATGGATGGCTTAACCTACATCCAACACAACGTTTTATAATAATACATGAAGCATATTTTATTTATTTCTTATGATGGGATGACCGATCCGTTGGGACAAAGCCAAGTGATACCTTATTTGGCCGGACTTACCCATTACGGTTATCGGTTTACTATTTTAAGTTGCGATAAGCCCGAAAAATATGCAGCCAATCATGCCTATGTTAAAGCATTGATGGCACCCTATGCTATAGAATGGATATCGGTGCCATACCATAAAAATCCACCTGTACTGTCGTCGGTGTACGATTATTATCAATTGCGAAAAGCTGCAGCCGCATTGTATAAAAAAGATCCGTATCAATTGGTGCATACCCGTGTAGGCTTACCAACTTTGGTTGCGGTGTGGTTGAAGAAAAAATTCAACGTAAAATTTTTAAACGATATCCGTGGTTTTTGGGCCGATGAAAGGGTAGATGGCGGTATGTGGAAATTGAGTAATCCGCTCTATAAAATGATTTATAATTTTTTCAAAAAGCATGAGGTTGATTGTTTGATAAAAGCCGATTACAATACATGTTTAACCTATGCAGCAAAAAAAGAAATTCATAGTTGGAAAAACATTCCCAACCAACCTGTAAAAATAGAAGTGATACCATGCAGTGCCGATTTAGAATTGTTTGATCCGCAACATATTGATGCAACATTAAAACAACAGTTTGCAACCAATTTAAATATTACCGAAGCAGATACCATCATCAGTTATTTGGGCTCTATTGGAGGATGGTATTTAACTGCCGATATGATGCGTTGTTGTAAAGCCATTTCTAATCAAGTGCCCACTGCAAAATTTTTATTTATTGCACAGCACGAACATGAAGCTATTCGTGCAGCAGCAATTGCAGCTGGTATTGATGAAAGTAAATTGATTATTCAATCGGCCAAGCGACATGAAGTGCCGGTTTTATTGTCTTTCAGCAGTTACTCGATATTTTTCATTAAACCTTGCTATTCTAAAATGTCTTCATCGCCAACCAAACATGGCGAAATTATGGCAATGGGTATTCCGGTAATAACAAACAGCGGCGTAGGTGATGTTAAAGAAATTGTAGAAAAGTATAATGCCGGAATAGTTATAGATGCTTTCAATGATACTGCATTTAATGCGGTTGCTCAAAAAATTGCCTCAGGCATTACATTCAATAACGCCGAAATCAGAAAAGGTGCCATTGATTTTTATGCATTAAACAATGCAATAGAAAAATACAAGAAAGTATACACAGCCTTATTCAATAACGCATAAAAAAAGCGCTTCAAAAATGAAGCGCCTATGCAGTTTCAAAGAATAGCCGTTATTTTTTTCTTCCTACCGAATGATACAAAGGTGTACCATCGCTGATGACCACATTTTCTAATCCACATTTTTCCATCATTTCTTGTACTTGTTTGCGAGAGAAACGTTGTTCTAGTTTAGTGCCAAATTTATCTAATGCATCATTTCTAATAATAAAGAACGATTTATTATTGTAAGCACTTAATGGCATTTTGCGGGCAAGGTTTCTTAATCCAATCAATACCAAAAATCTTACCCAAAGAACAAAAGGCATATAAATTACGATGGCTAAAAAATCGCATACATATTTTTTAATGCCCGATGGTAAGCGACAAATGATTTTTCTTAATACTTCACTCATGGCAAATAAGAAACGGAAAAACCAATTCATCGTTTCCAAATTATGATAGAGATAGCAATAAAAGTATCCGCCTTTTTTTACTTTCTTCACACAATCAATCATAGCTTGCTGTGTGTTAGGGATATGATGCAAAACGCCTACACTCATAACAAAATCGAAAGTTTCATCTTCAAAAGGCATTGTTTCGGTGCTGGCTTTGGTAAGGCGCACATTTTTAATATCTCCCAATAATTTGTCAGCCGCAAAAATGGCATTACTAGGATCAACCGATTCCATAAAGCCTACTTTCTTGGTAAGAAATTTCGTCCAACGCCCGGTTCCACATCCTACATCTAAAGCGTAAGTGTTTTGGTTAATTATCGTATCATCAAGAATGTCAAAATATTCATTGGCGCATTCTTCAATAATTTCATCCGAAAACTCATTAAATTTTAGCCATTCGTCTCCAAAAGACTGAACTACCTCTGGGTCAATATTGTTTCCTTCCGTTGAAAAAATAGCAATTTCTCTGTTTTTGCCATTAATAACTTGAAGGGGTTCTTTGTTGTATGATACTTTCATCAATTTTTAAATGTGCGCAAAATTAAGGGTTATGATCTATCGGCACGATTTTTTCTGATAATAGTTCCTTCAGTAAAGGAAGAAAACTTAATATTTGGCTTTGTAAAGACGAAAATCAAGGAAAAAAATTTTGTGACACAATTCATTTATTTTTGCTCGCAATTCAAATTATCACGAATTATTATATATGGGGAAGCGTTATTTAATCGTAGGCTCGGGCTTTTCGGGAGCAGTTTTAGCCAATCGGTTAGCTACTGAAACCAATTGTTTGGTTGATATTTGGGAGGAAAGGGCACATTCCGGTGGAAATTGTCATACGCAAAGAGATGCCTCTACTCAAATAATGGTGCACCAATACGGGCCACATATATTTAATACAGATCGGAAAGAAATTTGGGATTATGTAAACCGTTTTGGCAATTTTAGGCCTTATGTACATCGGGTTAAAGCAGTAAGTAAAGAACACATATACAATTTGCCGGTGAATTTACAAACCATTAACCAGTTTTTTGGCTTGTCGATGAATCCTACAGAGGCGGAGGCGTTTTTGGCGTTAAAGGCCGATAAAACATTGGTTCAACCCACTAATTTTGAAGAACAGGCGCTTTCTTTCATTGGCAAAGAATTGTATGATGCTTTTTTTTACGGCTATACCAAAAAGCAATGGGGTTGTGAGCCTAAAGAACTGCCTGCAAGCATATTAAAGCGCATACCTGTTCGCTTCAATTACGACGATAATTACCATAACCATCATTACACAGGCATTCCGGAAGAAGGTTATTCAGCAATCATCAACAAAATGATGAACCATCCGAATATTCATTTAACACTCAATAAAAAATTTATACCGGGTGAAACAGATACCGGCATGTATGATCATGTATTTTATACGGGTCCTTTAGATGCCTATTTTAAATATAAACACGGTCGTTTAGGATATAGAACAGTGCATTTTGAAAAACATGAAGCCGTGGGTGATTTTCAAGGAGCAACTCAAATTAATTATTGCGATGAATTGGTTCCTTATACTCGAATTACAGAGCATAAGCATTTTACGCCATGGGAACAACACGAAAAAACAGTTTATTTCGTTGAATACAGTAAGGAAACAGGTGTTGAAGATGAACCTTATTATCCCAAGCGTTTAGAAAAAGATAAAAGTATATTAAAGCAATATAGGGCAGATGCAGAAAAGTTAAGCCATATTAGCTTTTTAGGCAGATTGGCCACTTATAGATATATGGACATGCATCATGTAATTGGTGAAGCGTTACAACTTGCCGATATTTGCCTTTCTTGTACAGAAGATCAAAGGTTTCCGGTGTTTTCTAATACAGAAGCTTTTTAAGAAAGAGATTTTGTTATGCAGCAAAGAAAAAAAATTTTAGTGATTTGTCCGCACCCCGAAAATTTGGTGCCCGGGCAAAGACTCAAATATGAGCAATATTTTGATCATTGGAAGGAGCATGGTTTTGATATTACCGTATCGCCATTCTTCAGTAATAGAATGCAACGTATTCTTTACGGCAACAGCAATACACTAGAAAAAATATTTTGGGTATTGCGTTCTTATGCTATGCGAATAGGGCAATTGTTTACCCTACATCGTTACGATATGGTGTATATTTTTTTATGGGTAACGCCATTTGGTCCTCCGTTTATGGAACGCCTATATTTAACGCTTAATTCCAATGTTGTTTACGATATAGATGATGCCATTTTTATGAAGGCACAAAG
>JBMOEQ010000096.1:0-10667 GCA_049314655.1 Ferruginibacter sp.
ATTTTTTGCAAGTTACGTATGTAATGTTAAATGTTGAATGTTGGATGTTGAATGGAGCTTCTTTTAAATAGGTTTATATGGATTATAAAGTTTATTGGGTATCTAAAGTTTGAGCACTCTGCTTTAAACCCTCAACTCTAAACGTCTAAACTGGTTTATATGGTTTATAGAGTTTATAGAGTATCTAAAGTTTGAACACTCTGCCCTCAACCCTAAACTTCTAAACCATCGTTCAACTATCGTTCAGCCATCATTCATCTATTGTACCTGATATACCCGCACATAATCTACCCACATTTTTTGTGGCCAAATTTTTTCATCTACACCTTTTACGCCACCCCAGTTACCGCCAACAGCAATATTGAGTAATAAAAAATGCGGATTATCAAATGGCCAAGCGGCATAATTAATATGTTCATTTTTGAATGTAAAATAAGGTACTCCATCTACAGCAATTTTTATCTCATCGGCCGTCCACTCTAAACCATACACATGAAAGGCTTTTGCAAAATCATTAATGATTACTGTATCTGTTTTTTGGGTTTGAATGATGTGGTTATAGCTTTTACAGTGTATAGAAGCATGAATAAAACCCGGATTAAAGCCTACATGTTCCATGATATCAATTTCGCCATCATCGGGCCATTTTAAAGGATTGGTAGCGCCTAACATCCATATCGCCGGCCAAGTACCAATACCTTCGGGGAGTTTGGCTCGCACTTCAATTTTTCCGTATTTCCAAACGGCTTTATCACGTGTAATTAATCTTGCACTGGTATAAGCACTGCCGGCGAAATTTTCTTTTCTAGCTTCAATAATAAGCTGACCATTTTCTACTCGTGCATTTTCTAGTCGACCGGCGGTATAATATTGCAGTTCGTTATTTCCCCAACCATGGCCACCGGTTTCGGAAGTCCATTTACTACTATCTGGTAATCCTGTATAATTAAATTCATCGCTCCAAACCAATTTATATTGGGCTGATATTTTTGAAGCTGAGCAACTGAATAAGACCAATAAAAGTAGCGGCAAACAATATTTCATGAGCGTAAGTTTGCTTAAAGTTCTGTATAAATATCCACAGAATTACACTACACGAAAACAATATTTATTAGAACGGATTAATTATTTGAATTGAAGGGTAATTCCTCCACTTGTCCATCTTCGGGGCATGCTACTTCCTAGTAAATCACTGTATTGTATATCACCAATATTGTTGCAAGCAATGAAAAATTGTACCCCGGATTGTACTTGATACGCCAATTTTGAATGTACAATAAAATAACTTTTTGAAATGTTCGCATTAATTGCAGTGGCAGTTCTGTTGGCTCTTTCTTTGTATACGCTATTTACGGCAATAGTTATTTTTTTCAGTTGATAAATGATATTGGTTTGTATCAAAGTTCTTGCATGCGATAAAATATAAAAAGAAGGAACAGCATCGCTTGTAGTAGATTTCAAAAATGTACTTCCTGCACTAATCATTAAGTATTGTTGGGTAGAGAATCTATTTTGGTAAGTACATTCTACTTCAATTCCGCGTGTTTGAAGGGATTTAATATTTTTTGCTAATGCATATACACCATTAGGAACAAGATTTTCTTTGCGAGGCATATCGGTAAAAGCTGTTTGAACAAAATCAATTACATTTTTTTGATCGCGATAAAAACCATTAACGGTTAATTTTAAATGCGTACCAATAAAAAAATCTGCTCCTGTTTCGTAACTCCAAGAGTTTTCGGTGGTTAAATCCGGATTTCCAATAGAACCGCTTCTTACAATGGCTTTGTTATAATTGTTGAAACGTTCTGTAAAATCGCCGCTGCGAATGGCTTTTCCGGCATTGGCACGTAAAGTAATTTTCGGCAATAAATAAGCAATATTCAGTTGCGGTAATAAAGCGCCTCCGAAATTTTCATCCCAATCGGCACGTAAAACCGGCGAAATACGCCATTTGTTTTTAGCAAATAATAAGGAGCCAAAAATTGCACCATGGTGTGTGGCATGATTACCTCTATCATTCGAAACAATGGCTCTTCTGTCTATTTGTGTGCCCAAACTTAAATTCCATTGGCTGTTTATTTTCAATGCATCGATATATTGAAGGACAAAATGATTCGATTTATTTTCATTGGCAATGGAAGAAGGGTTAAATAAATAGTTGTCGCTAGTACGTTTATATAAAACATCAATTTGTCGAGTACGATTGGCTTTTTGTTGTTTCAATTGAACTTGGTTCCACCAGGTATTTACTTTTTCGGTGGCAGTATCGCTAACGAATGTGGTATAAAAATTTTGAGCTGCAAAGCGTCGGTTATCATAACTGCTTCTGATAGACAGTTGCCATTTGTTGCCCAAATCAAAAGCCACACTTCCACTGAAAGTATGGTTATGCAAATACCCTCTATTTTTTCCTCTTAATAATTGTCCGTATGTATTATTGCTCAGTACACCAAAGGTTAATGTAGATTTTTTCATGTTTTTTTGAAACCCTGCATCTGCATTCATCAATCCATATTGGCCTAATGCTACTGTAGCTTTGGCTGTTGAAGTTTTGCTTTTAATGAATGCAGAAAATGTTTTACTGATTACATGTACCACACCGCCAACTGCTTCGGCACCATAGATAGCAGCTGCCGGACCTCTTAAAATTTCTATTCTATCAATTTCAAAAGGTGCTATTGGGATATAGGATGAAAAGTGCCCGGTTATAGGATCATTCAATTTAACCCCATCTAATAAAACCAAAACTTGCTGAAATGTTCCGCCTCTAATTACAATATCGCTTTGTGCACCCATTGGTCCTCTGCTTTGTACTTCAACTCCCGGTACAAATTTTAATAACTCATCAATTGAGGCTACCGGTAATTGTTGAAATTGCTTGCCATCAATAACGGTAATGCTTCTGCCGGTTTCGTTGATTTTTTGTGGACTTCTGGTTGCAGTTACAGAAACGGGTTGAAGGGTTTCTATTGGTTGTGCAAATAAGGAAAAGGAATAAAGGAATCCTATAAGTAGATATATTTTTTTCATAACAGTTATAAATGGTTCTCCTTTTGGAGTTTTTTTTAAGCACGCAAAACTACAGGTAGATTGTCATATTGCCGAAAAATAAATATGATTTCATTTTTTAGTCATTACTCGATATCTACACTGGCAATTCAGTGGCCTGTTATATTAAGTAGGTTTGAATTACTGATTAATACTATAAATTCGCATTGCATTATTGCAACAATTATGAAAGCAAAGAAATATCTCCTTTCTAAGGAAACAGCCGATAAGAAGTTACATCGCATGGCGCTTGAAGTGGCCGAGCGCAATTACGATATACCCGAAATTATTTTGATTGGAATAAAAGAAAATGGATTATTGATTGCTCAAATTGTAGCAGAATATTTAAAAGAAGTTTTTGCTGGAAAAATACAGGTAGTGCCTTTAAGCATCGATAAAAAACATCCATCCGTTGCTTCAATTGAGGAAACGATAAGTATCAACAATAAAGTGGTTGTACTTATAGATGATGTGGCCAATAGTGGAAGAACTATGCTTTATGCATTGCAACCTTTATTGAATAAGCATCCTCAAAAAATTCAAACTTTAGCATTGGTAGAACGTACGCATAAATCTTTTCCTATTGATGTAGATTATATAGGATTATCTGTATCTACATCTTTAGATCAACATATTTATGTAGAAGTAAATGAACGTGAAATTACCGGTGCTTGGATGGATATTATTGATTAAACTATAGCATTCTTCCCCATAAAAATTGTCGTACAAAGGATTTATCTTCCTGATAACTTTCCCATTCTTTTGTTCTTTCTCTTAGGAAGTCTTTATACTCTTTATGCGTATACATTTTTTTTGCAGTTGGGGCTTTAATATCCGATTCGTTAACGCCTGCAACAGTTACTTTAGTGGCAATCCATGAGGTATACAAACGCGGTATCGTCATCCCTAAAATCATACCCGGTAAACCTTGTATACTGCATGGCCCTCCGCTGATGGTTATTTGATCGGTGTAATATGCAAACACATAAACACTATCATAAATTTTACCAACCGCTTTATGACAATTGAAGCCTGCAATTTCCATATTCTCATGGCCCAAACGCCATTGAATGGGCACCATACTGTCTTTTATTAAAAAGGAAGAACCAAAAATTGATTTTTGAATTTGAATTAAATTTTGATTTATATCCAAATACCATTGATCCTCTTCATCTTCTTTTTTCATGAATTCGGGTATTTTCATTTTTTCATCAAAATGATTCAATTTATAAATACTCTTATTGTCATTAAATGTATAATGATAATATGCAATTTTAAAAGCTGGTAAGTTTTCTTTTAATAATTCGGCCCACATGCCTTCGCCAACTGTTTTACGCACATTGGTTTTTACTTCAAATTCTATGTTGCCTTTGTTGATGAATTGTTGAGCATGTACATTCATCAATACTATAGAAAAGGTGGCTATTAAAATTATTTTTTTCATGTACGTTCGTTATTTAGCTTTTGATCCTTTGTTTTTAAAATCCCATCTAAAACCTACTAAGCAGAAACGTTTTAAACGATCGTTTCTAACTTCAGATAAGGTATTGCCATTGAAATTTCTATCAACTCCAATATTTTGATTTAAAATGTCTTTAACGGTAACGAATAGAGTAAATTCATCTTTACGGAAAGTTTTTTCCAACATGGCATTCCATAAAGTATTGTTTACATTTCCGGCAAACTGTGCGGTTTGTTGACGATAATTAACATCAACATCGGTACCCAATTTCCATGTTTTTTTAATGTAAACGCTTGCATTCAACGATGTTGTATTGGTATTGTATCGTATTGGTTTACCGTAGATGGTTGTTTTATTTACATTATATCCAAATTCGTTGGATAAATAGATGTCGAATTTTTTCGCAACGCCTCTACCCAAAGTCATGTAAATAGAAGCACCTAAATTTTTACTGGTGTTTTTAATATTATTTACAAATTCATCTGATTGCGAGTAATTGAAATTCAGGTTTATATTAAAATCGAGTTTTAATTTTTTAATTTTCATGCCTGATCCCATCCAAGATCCAATTTGCATATTGCCATCGGTATTTATGGGTTTTGTAATGGTTTTACCATTGGGTTCAATAATTACACTATTGGTGATGGCATTGTTGGTGAAGTTTATATTTACTCCTTGATAGGTCCAAATTTCTTTTAAGAAATTGTAGCTGTTGTGGTTAACATTGAAACCATGTCGGAAAGATTGTTCTAGTAAAGGGTTTCCGATGTATTCGCTCAACGGATTGTTATTGTTTCTTAATTGTTGTAATTGATTAATGGTAGGTTGAATGGTTTGTCCATTATAGTCTACACTTAAGCTGTGGTTAGCTTTATACGTGTATTGAAAATTGGCTGCAGGAAATAAATTGGTAAAATTTCTTTTATAAGGAATGCCATAAGTAATATCATCTAATTTAAACTGTGTAAAACCTGCACCTGCACCTACACCATATTTTACTTTCTTGTTTTTAAAACTCACTTTAAATCCGGCACGATTGGTTATGATATTTTGTTTAAAATGATTGCTTAATGAATCTACCAACTGGTCGTATTTATTTAATGTGCTATTGCTTTTACTTAAAGTAGCTTGATTGTTATCGCCGCCTAACAAAGAAAATTCGTAATTCAATTCAAGCGAATATTTTTTGCTTAAAGGCTCTGTATAAACGGCTCTTAAAGCACCCTTTTGATTTAAACTTTTATTGTCTTTCTTCTGGTCAATAGAATCGGTTCTGTTTAAAATACCCGAAGCATAATAATTATTGATTGCATTTAAATCCCCGAGTGTTTTAGAATTGGCCAAACTTATATCTGCATTAACCGATAATGTTCTTCTATCTTTTTTAAACTTATGTTTAAACAAAACCGAAGTACTGAAATTGGTGCGGTTGTTTTCGGTGGAATTGCTATTTACCGCATCATTATTGCGGATACCGGTTTTGCTTAAGTTTTCTGAATTGCTAATTGTATTGCTTCTGGTATCGTAAAAATTAAGTTTCGTGGTTACTTTTAAAGAATTAAGCGAATCAATTTTTAAATCGTACACCAAATTGTTTTTTACATTGCTTTTGTAAACTGCCGAACTTTCATCAGAAGTGGTATTGAAAAGCGAGTCGCCCAATTGCAATTGCATGAAACTGTTGCGGGTATTGTTATACTGTTGGCGATTGAATTTTGGAGAGAAATTTAAATTCTGTTTTTCACCCCATTTGTTGCTGTATTGTAAACCCGCATTTAAATTTTCAAAGAAACCGTTACGGGTATCTACATAAGGATCTTCATCATTGCCTCTACTCATCCACATCATACCGCCGCCGTCTTCATCCATCGACATAGTAACATTATCATCACTGCCGCCATATTTCTGTTGCTCTTGCCAATTCAATCCATTTTGTCCGGTATTACCTTGTAATAAATAACCTGCAAATTTTCGTTTGCCTTTAAAGGCATTGATCATGATATTATTATTATACCTGTTATCAATTTTATCCATTAAACCACCTGCAGTTTCTACTTTTCCAAAGAAACCTTTCTTTCTGTCTTCTTTCAGTTTAAGGTTTATTGTTTTTTTCGATTTCCCATCATCAATACCAGTAAATTCGGCCTGCTCGCTTTTTTTATCAAATACCTGAACCTCTTTCACTGCATCGGCACGTAAATTTTTAACCGCCATTCCAGGGTCATCGCCAAAAAATTCTTCACCATCTACTAAAACCTTTTCTACATTTTCGCCCATGGCTTTAATTTTGCCGTTTTTATCTACTTGGATGCCGGGCAACTTCTTCAACAACTCTTCTACATTAGCGTTGGCACTTACTTTAAAACTATCTGCAGTATAAGTTACCGTATCGCCTTTAATTCGAATGGGAGAGCCCGATTTGATGATAATTTCTTGTAATAGCTTAGCTTTAGGCGTATAGGATATGGTATTGAGGTTTAGTGTTCCTTCTGCCACATTAATGTCATCTACATAATCTCCATAAAAAGGATGGGTGATTTGGAGAATATATTTACCTGGTTTTATAGCATTGAATTCAAACTTGCCATCTTTATTGGTTCTGGTAAATTTGTAGAGCATAGAATCCGGAGTACTCATTAAAAGCACAACTGCCTGGTGAACCGATTTCTTTTCGGATGTATCACTAAGGTTTCCGGTTATTTTTTGCGCCTGTGCATTTGTTGCAAACAGGGTTAAAAATGTAAAAACAAGGAGTACAGTTAATTGGCGCATGGACAATGTTTTGTGAGCAAAAATGAAGAAGTGTGTAAATCTCAATAAATAAATGCGCAACCATTGCATTCTATTCTTAAATTTACGTTAAAGCAAATGTCTGTTAATCATTTCCACTATTAAACATAATTTCCATAAATGGCAAGTTCTAAATCATCAAAGGCGAAAAACGACCAACAGCATGAAAATGTTGATAGCGATGTAGCGAAGAAATATGAAGAGATTCATTTTATAGATACTACAAAACCGGTTTGGAATTATTCGCTCTTTACAGCAGAAATCATCAGCAATTATCAAGCAGGTACTTTATACAATGCGTATGAATATTTTGGTAGTCATGCTGCAGTAGTATTAGATACGCCCGGATATTATTTTGCAGTTTGGGCACCTAATGCAACCCAAGTATGGGTAACCGGTAATTTCAACGATTGGCAAAAAGAAAAGCATCCTTTATTTGTACGCATGGATAATTCGGGTATTTGGGAAGGATTTATTCCAAATTTTCAAAAAGGCGATGTATATAAATATTTAATTAAAGGATTTAAAGGTGTTGAAGTAGATAAGGGAGATACGTATGCAAATTTTGGCGACAACGCTGTCAATACTGTGGCCGATGGCATCTATCACTTGGGATTTAAATTACTATACCTGGGAAGATAAGGAATGGATGAAGACCCGCAAGGAACACAATGCTTTAACATCTGCATGGAGTGTTTACGAAGTACATTTAGCCAGTTGGATGCGCCCCGATAAAAATGATGAAGAATCGTACAATACCTACATTCAAATTACAGAACGTTTGGTGCCTTATGTTAAGGAGATGGGCTTTACGCATATTGAGTTAATGCCTGTAATGGAACATCCATTTGATGGCAGTTGGGGATACCAAGGAACGGGGTTTTATGCACCTACATCAAGGTTTGGTCCGCCGGAAGATTTTATGGCTATGATAGATGCATTTCATAAAGCAGGCATTGGGGTTATATTAGATTGGGTGCCTTCGCATTTTCCTTATGATGCACATGGCTTATTTATGTTTGATGGTACGCATACCTACGAATATGCGGATATGCGTAAAGGATTTCATCCCGATTGGAACAGTTATATTTTCAACTATAAACGTGCCGAAGTAAAATCATTTTTAATCAGCAGTGCCCGTTTTTGGTTCGATAAATTTCATATTGATGGTATTCGGGTAGATGCAGTGAGTTCGATGCTTAAACTCGATTATTCGAGAAATGAAGGCGAATGGGAGCCCAATGAATTTGGTGGAAATGGCAATTTAGAAGCCATTGCTTTTATTAAAGAAATGAATGAAACGATTTATCGCGATTTTCCGGATGTACAAACCATTGCCGAAGAAGCTACCGATTGGCCAAAGGTGAGTCGCCCTACTTTTGAAGATGGATTGGGTTTTGGCATGAAATGGATGATGGGATGGATGCATGATACATTGGATTATTTTAAAGCCGATCCGTATTTCAGACAGTTTGAGCAAAACAAGTTTACGTTTAGTATGATGTATTTCTACAACGAAAACTTTATGTTGCCCTTATCGCACGATGAAGTGGTACATGGAAAAAGTCCGATGATTTATAAAATGCCCGGCGACGAATGGAAGAAATTTGCCAATTTAAGGTTGTTATACACTTATATGTTTGCACACCCAGGCGGAAAGTTGTTGTTTATGGGCGATGAATTTGGACAAACTGCCGAATGGAATTATAAAAGCGAATTGCAATGGGATTTATTGGATCATGATTGCCATAAAGGATTAAAAGCTTGTGTTCGCGACCTAAACTTACTCATTAGAAAAGAGCCTGCATTACATGAATTACAGTTTAAAGATGGCGGTTTTGAATGGATAGATTTAAACCATCGGGAAGAAGGGGTGGTAGTTTTCCGTAGAAAGGGTAAAAAGCCTGAAGATGATGTGTTGGTAGTGTTGAATATGACACCAGTGGTTAGAAGAGATTGGAAGATAAAGGTTTATGGAAAATTAAAATGGACAGAAATTTTTAACAGCGATCAAAAAGATTATTGGGGAACCGGAGATGTGTTTAATCCCAAGCCGGAAGTGACTTTGGTGGAAAAAAAGACAACACTCTGTGAAATAAACTGCCATCTTCCAGCGTTAGGAGGTATAATGTTCCGATAATTTGGAACAATTATTGCCTCAACACCTCAAAACCACAATATGAAAAACCTAATAGCATTTGTTATTGGTATGTTTGCTGTGAGCATAAGTTTTGCTCAACAATCAGACAGTGCCGATTATTACTACAAAAAAGGACTCGATGAAAAAGCAGCCCGGCGCTATTTGGTTGCTTCAGCACATTTTACAAAAGCTACTAATTTTAAACCCAATTTTACAGCAGCCTATCTCGAAAACGCCTATATGTTTTTGGAAATGCGTAAAACCGATCAGGCTAAAGCTATGTTTACAAAGGTTTACGAATTAGAGCCTTCAAATATTCCTGCTATAAAAGAACTCACCGATTTATTTTTCAGTTACCGCCAGTTTCAAAAAGCCATTGAATTTGCCGGTAAATGTGCGGGTTGCGAAAATGCCCAACGCATTATTGCCATGAGCAATTATCAATTAGAAGATTATGCGGCAGCAATAAAAGGACTATTGGCTGTTTTGGCTAAAAATCCTAAAGATGCAGAAGTTGCCTATACTTTAGGTAGAACGTATTTGGAAATTGAAGAATACAAAAATGCTGTTCCATATTATACGCAAGCCGTTAGTTTAGATGCTTCGCGTAATGTTTGGACCTACGAATTGGGATTGCTGTATTATAACTTAAATGATTATAAAAATGCAGCCATCTATTTCAACAAAGCTGCCGAAAATGGGTATACACAAAGCAATGATTTTGCAGAAAACTTGGGTTATTCTTATATCTACAGCGGCGAATTTGATAAAGGCGAAAAATTGTTGTTAGGTATTTTGGCCAAAAAGCCTGGTAGTAAAGATATTTTGAGAGATATTGCCGAAGCCTATTATCAACAAAAATTGTATGATAAATCACTCGATTTTTGTCAGAAATTGTTAGAAATGGATGCAAAAGATGGCAAGGCTTTATATCAAGCGGGCATGTGTTTTCAGAAGAAAGGACAAAATGATCGTGGACAAGCCATGTGTGATAAAGCAATTGAGTTAGATCCTTCACTGATGAGTATGCGACAAAAGAAAATGAGTGCCGGACTTTAAAAGAGTTTTGCTATACTTAAATACGAGTTGAATAATCCCGAAGAGAACCCCACTTTTCGGGATTTTCATTTTTGGTTCTTTTCACGAAAAACTCTATAACATGTTGGATGTTATATGTTGAATGTTAAATGGGAATATTCATCTCGGAGAAGCATTCAACTAAAC